>JAGXHH010000174.1 GCA_024636355.1 Desulfobacteraceae bacterium
ATGCAATGTCATCCTGCTCGACCGTGAAGTTCTTGAACCCGGCGATTCGGCCATTGTCCAGCTTCGTCTCGATGGTCCGGTCGCCTGTGTGCGCGATGATCGTTTCGTCCTCCGCAGCTACTCCCCGGTGCGCACTCTGGGCGGCGGATCGGTCTTAAACCCGGTTCCTCCCAAACACAAGCGGTTTTCCGCCGACGCCATCGATCACCTGGAGCAACTGAGGGAAAAAACCCCGGAAAAACTAACCGCCCTGCACGTCGAGTTTGCCGGATACACTGAACTGTCGTTCATCAATCTCAAGGTGCTTACCAACCTGGCGGATAAAACCCTTGAAAACGCCATTCAAAAACTCCTGTCCGACAGAGCCGTCATCCAGACGGAACGCAGTGATCGGCGGTTTATCCACCAGAAAACGTTCGAGGATTTCAGGAACACGGTCCTCGACCTTCTGGCCGGTTACCACAAGACCAACCCGTTGAAAGGGGGCATGCCAAAAGGCGAACTCCGGTCCAAGTTTCCAAAAATTGAACACGATCGCCTTTTCAACCAGCTGCTCAATCTTCTGATCAAGAACGGGGATATCGAACAGGCCGAAAACAGCATCCGGCTGGCCGGTCACAAAGTGACGCTCCAGATCGATGAAACCGAGCTGCGGGACAGTATCCTGAAAATTTTCGCCCAGGGCGGCCTGCAGCCACCCACGTTCAAGGACCTGTGCCAGGAACTGAAAACCGATGCCGCCCAGATCCGGAACGTATTGATGCACCTCGTGGAAGATGGCAAAGTGGTCAAGGTCAAGGACGACCTGTTTTTTCATGCGGATGCGATCGGGGATCTGAAAAGCCGTCTGACGCAGTACCTGACGGAAAACGAGGAAATCGACACCCCTGCATTCAAAGAAATTACCGGCACAACGAGAAAATACACCATTCCGCTGATCGAGTACTTCGATGCGACCAACGTCACCCTTCGCATTGGCGATGTGAGAAAGCTCCGGAGGAAGGCGAGCTAAACCTTTTAATGCCTAAAGGGTTTCGATAAATGCCTCGGCGATGCTCTCCTGCATCAGCATCCCCCGACCGGTCAGCACTATTCGTCCATCATGTTCCATCAGATAGCCTTTTGCCGTAAACCGCCCGATCAAATCCGAAAACATCTGTTTGAAATCGACACCAAAACGATTTGCAAAAGCGGCACAATCAATCCCGACAGCCTGCCGCAGCCCCAGGTAAATCGCTTCGATCATCAACTGCTGCCAGTTAAGCTTTTCGGTCTCCCCGACCGGCAACCTTCCTTCTCGAATCTTTTCGACATATTCCGCCACCGAGCGCACGTTCATGGAACGGACCGGGGGGGCATAGGAGTGAGCGGCCGGACCGAAGCCGACATAGGGTATATTGTTCCAGTACTTGCTGTTATGCCGGGAGCGGTACCGGGCAGATCGGGCGAAATTTGAGATTTCGTAATGCTCATATCCGTGCCGTCTCAAAAAATCCCGGGCGTGCATGAAAAATTCCGCTTGCCGGGAATCGTGTGCCGGCTTGAATCGTCCGGCGATCCGGTCTGAATCCAATGGGGTTCCGGGTTCGCAGGTCAGCATGTAGGCCGAAATGTGGGCCGGGGCGCAATCGACGGCCGTCTCCAGATCCTTTTGCCAGTTTCGGCGCGTCTGGTCCGGCAGGGCATAGATCAGGTCCAGGCCGATGTTGTCAAAGCCGGCGTCTTCGGCCATATGCAGGGCATTCTTTGCGTCTTCTGCCGTGTGAATGCGCCCCAGAAATTCAAGATTCGCATCGTCAAATGACTGCACCCCAATGTTGATCCGGTTGATCCCGGCAGAGCGAAACGCCCGGAGCCGGGCATTGGAAACCGTGCCCGGATTGGCCTCGATCGTGATTTCCGCTCCCGGATCGATTGCAAACTCCCGTCCGGCCGCCTCCAGGATGCGGCAGACCTGCTCTTGATCGAGCACCGTGGGAGTGCCGCCGCCGATATAAATTGAATCAAAGACCTTCTCCGGCTGCCGGCGCAGGGTCATCTCCGCAATCAACGCATCGACAAATACAGGAATCGTTGCCAGGTCGGAAACGGAATAAAAATCGCAATACGGGCATTTGCGGACACAAAATGGGATATGGATGTAGATGCCGGCGGGATCCACAGCTTATTTGAACTCCGGTTGAATTTAACTCCGCTTATCCATTTCACTCAACTGAAAGTTTTCTTGCTCTTGCTCTTAATCTTAATCTTGCTCTTAATCTTAATCTTGATTTTGCTCGTAACTATTCAGCAAATAAGGATGCATCAAGGCTCGGGGCACCCTCGGTATTATATGGCTGTGCAGATCGGGAATCACATCCCGACGCTCGCTTGCACAAGAGCAAACACTTTATCGCACAACACCCGGCCCATTAATCGGGGCTTGCCTGTCGGGTTAAAAACCCGACCCTGGGGTTTGGACATTTTAAACCCGGGCGATTCGTGAATCGCCCCTACGGATGTCCATTGCACAATGTCGTTATATGGCATTACCGAAATAAACGAGGGCCCGACGATGTAGGGGCGATTCACGAATCGCCCCTCGGGTTAAAAACCCGACCTACCGTTCTCGATGTAAATTGCCACCGAAATTTCCCGGTTTCCTCACAACCTTGAACCTTGAACTTTGAACCTTGAACTTTGAACCTTGAACCTTAAACCTTAAACCTTAAACCCTGAACCTTAAACCTTGAACCCTGAACCTGCTTTTTCTCTTTTCTCAAATAAACCGCTTCATCATCTCATCAATAAACTGGTCGACGTTTTCCGGGGTTACACCGTAATTGCCGGTCAGCTTTTCGATTTCGTCCCGAATGCCGGGTTCGGATAATTCGCTGATCCGCCGGAGATACCCGGCTCTGCGGCCGACCTGGTAAAGCATTCGTTCCCGGGGAGGCATATCCAGAAAGGTCTTTACCACCCGGATCATCCGGTCCTTGTCTTCCGGATATTTCCCGTCTATTTCCTCGAAAAGGTTTAAGATATGATCGCTTTTGATCCAGCTGGTAATGCCGTCGAGTGTTTGCAGGAATAACAGAATTTCCTGGGCGGCTTCATAATCGGTGAGCTTTTCGAACCGGCCGGCATCGTAATCGGCAAATAATGGCACACTGTTGGGTATCGCAAGCGTCCGCAGACGGATAAAATGCGGGTTAATCTGGTTTAATGCATCGGCGGTTTCCATTGCATGAACTTCTGAAAGCTGCCGACCGCCCAGGCCGGGCATCACGTATTCGGAAAGCTCCATTCCCGCCTGGATCACCTTCCGGCCCGCCTTGATCTGCATGGCTTTATCGGTTCCCTTTTTTACGAGTTTCAGCACGTCGTCGGATGCGGATTCCATACCGATATGCACCCGGTTCAGACCGGCTTCGGCGATCTCCTTGAGCTCGTCGCCACTGATCCGGGCCACTGTGTGCGACCGGGCATACGAGGTAATTCGCGCAATCCAGGGAAAACGCTGCTTCAGGTGCCGCAGGACATCGACCAGGTCCTTCGGCTTGAGGATCAGTGAGTTGGCATCCTGCAGGAAGACCGATTCCATGCCGCCTGCAAACCAGTTAAGCGCCGCATGAAACGCCTGGCGCTCGGAGTCGGAAACCTGCGCCATATACGTGTCGATATCGACCCTGGTGATCTGTCCGGCGCCGTCGCTCATCTGCCGCAGGGCCTCTACATGTCGGCCCACGCTGTCGATATCCTTCTTGACGTGATCCACGGGGCGCAGGGAAAAGGCACCTCTCTTGTACACCGGGCAAAACGTGCATCGGTTCCACGGGCAGTTTCGGGTCACCCGGATAAGGAGACTGTAAGCCTCGCTCGGCGGGCGGATCGGCCCCTGTTCAAAGCCCTGGTAGTCGGTTTCTTTATTGGATCGGCTCATAAACCTGAATTCTCCTTTACCCCCTTGTCAAACTCGGATCGAGGGTTTGCATGACTTGGATTTCGTTTTCTGGCATTGCCCGGTCGTTCAAATTATAATAATGAATATCTTCTTTCGAACAAGGGGCGGACATTCGTGAGAAAAGCCAAGAATAACATGCGTGCAATATGCTATAATAAACAAATTTGAACCTAAAGCTGAACCGTTTTTTATTTACAAGGTCTTAACTCAATGAAAAAATTTCTGAAAATCCTGCTCGCTTTTTCCTTAATCGCCATTGTAATCACCGGGATTGCCGCTTATGACCTGTTCCGTTACGCCCATAACCCGGCAGGCGCAACCAATGCCCCGGTCACCTTTGAAATTAAACGGGGCCAAAGCTTCAATGCGGTGGCGGAATACCTCGACCAGCAGGGATTTATCGCCAATCCCATAAAATTCCGGGTCATCGCACGCTATACCGGACATGACAAAACCATCAAATTCGGAGAGTACCGTCTTTCCCCCTCAATGACGCCCATAGATATCCTGGAGCAGTTTTCAAAAGGCAATGTCGTACTCCACAAGGTGACCGTCCCTGAAGGTTTCAACCTGGCTGATGTTGCCGCTCGTATGGCATCGCGCGGGTTCTGTGACAAGGAAACGTTTTTCGCACTGGCAACTGATCCGGCATTTGCCGATCGGATGCAGATTCCTGCCGACACCGTCGAGGGGTACCTGTTTCCGGATACCTACCATTTTGAAAAGGACCCTGCCCCGGAAACCATAATCACTGCAATGATCAGCCGGTTCCGTGAAACATTCGATTCAAAATGGGAGGTACGGGCTACCGAACTCGGGTTTACGATGCATGATGTCGTGACGTTCGCCTCGATCATTGAAAAAGAAACCGGAATCGCCGAAGAGCGCCCGATCGTTTCTTCCGTGTTTCACAACCGATTGAAACTCGGCATGCGCCTGGCCAGCGACCCGACCGTAATCTACGGCATCCAGGAATTTGACGGCAACCTGACCCGCAAGCACCTGAAAGAAAAAACCGCCTACAACACCTATATGATCAATGGCCTGCCGCCCGGCCCCATCGCCAACCCGGGCCTGAAGTCGATAGAGGCGGCATTGTTTCCGTCAGATACCGACTACCTGTTTTTTGTGGCCAAGCCGGATCGGAGCCACCATTTTTCCAAAACCTACACTGAGCACAGCCAGGCCGTGCGCAAATATCAGCTCGGCGGCTGAATAATGGCCCTGGAATAAACATCATCGTCGAACGCTCCCCGGGGTCCATTCGGATCGACCAGATAATAATAGCCGGTGGCGGCAATCATGGCGGCATTGTCTCCGCATAATTCAATGTCCGGGACATGAAAACGGATGCCCCGCTCTGTTGCGGCCTCACCCAGCCGCTGCCGCAGACGACCGTTGGCCGCCACTCCCCCGACTACCGCAATATTCCGACATTGCTTCACTTCAGCTGCGTGGATCAGTTTAAAGGTCAGCACATCGACTACCGCTTCCTGAAACCCTGCGACAATATCGGCGACATGATCCGTATAGTCCGGATGGGTTTCGATGTAGCGCTTCACTGCTGTTTTGACGCCACTGAAACTGAAATCGAACGCCTCCTTGTCAAGATACGGCCGGGGAAACTGAATCCTGGCAGGGTCCCCCTGGCTGGCAAGACGGGATATGACAACCCCTCCCGGGTATCCGAGGTCGAGCATTTTGGCTACTTTGTCAAAAGCTTCACCGGCCGCGTCGTCCCTTGTCTGGCCCATAAAGACGGCATCGGTATGGGACCGGACGTAATAGAGGTTCGTGTGCCCGCCGGATACCAGCAGTGCGGCAAATGGAAACTCCGGTGCCGATTCGGACAGGAATACGGAATTAAGGTGTCCCTCGAGATGATCGACGCCGATCCAGGGAATTCCCAGTCCATAGGCGAATGCCTTGGCAAAGGAAAAACCGACCAGGAGCGCCCCGACCAGTCCCGGCCCCCGGGTGACCGCCACTCCGTCGATGTCCCGCCGGCTTACTCCGGCATCAATCAATGCCTGGTCCACTACGGGCACGATTTTTTCAATATGCTTGCGCGAAGCGAGTTCGGGGACCACCCCCCCATAGGGCTGGTGAAGCTCAATCTGGGTGGCGACGACCGATGATAAAATCCGTTTCCCGTCTTCCACCACCGATGCGGCGGTTTCATCGCAGGAGGATTCAATTCCGAGAATTTTCACTTAAAATACTCCGTCTTGTCTGCTAATAGTGTATTCAAATTTTGATGGATTGTTCAATTGTAACTATTCAGCTAAACCAACGCATAAATTCCGAAAGTGTCTTTAGATAGGGGTTTCAACCGTCATTATTCGTTTCCATGCAACCAGGGCGGACACAAAGAGCTGGTGGACCTGTTTATCCGCCCAGATCCGAAAAATAATAAAGCCGGGCAGCTGCTTATGGGCTGACCCGGCTCGAATGTTCTTGAATTTTTTTCCTGTGCTCTCGCGCGAGTGCGCTACAGATCCGCTCTGAAACGTTCTACGACCATTGAAACCCGGCAGTGTTCGATTTTTTCCGCTTGACCACCTCTCCGATGATACTCCCCTTTTCATTCATACCGGAAATCCGCTCCAATACGTCCTGGGCGGAAGTTTCGGGCACAACGGCGATCATCCCGATGCCGTTGTTGAACGTGCGCAGCATTTCCTTGTCTTCCACCTTGCCGGCATCCTGGAGGAATTTGAAAATCGGCGGAATTTCCCATGAGTCCTTATACAGGACGAGACTCGATGCCGAAGGGATGACCCGGAGCAGGTTTTCTGCAATGCCGCCGCCTGTGATGTGCGCCAGACCGTGAATCGGCAGATCCTTGATCAACCGCATAATGGCATCTGCATATATTTTTGTGGGAATCAGCAGTTCCTCGCCGAGCGGCTTGCCAAGTTCCGGCACATATGTGTCGATATCCATCTTCAATAAATCGAAACAGATCTTTCGTACCAGGGAATACCCGTTGCTGTGCAGGCCGGACGAGGCGATGCCGATCAGTTTATGGCCTACCCGGATTTCGGACCCATCGACGATCTTGTCGTTATCGACGATCCCGACGGAAAACCCGGCCAGATCGTATTCATTCTCACTGTAAATGCCCGGCATCTCGGCGGTTTCCCCGCCGATCAGCGCGCATTGAGCCTGGCGGCAGCCTTCGGCGATCCCTTCGACGATCTTTTCGGCCACCCGGGTGTTGAGGGTCCCCATGGCCAGGTAATCCAGAAAGAACAGCGGCTTTGCACCCTGGACGATCACGTCGTTGACGCACATGGCCACCAGATCGATACCGATCGTATCGTGCTTGTCCGCCATAAAAGCGACCTTTAACTTCGTGCCGACACCGTCCGTGGAACTGACTAAAACCGGTTTGGCGTAGTCATCGACTTTAAGCGAAAACAGGCCGCCGAACCCCCCGATTTCACCCATTACGCCAGTGCGTGGGGTCTTGCCGGCAATCTTTTTGATCGCCGTGATAAAATCCGTCGCTTTGTCTATGTCTACGCCAGAGTCAGCATAGGTCAAAGAATCTTTCGAATCGCTCATATTGATTTCCTGCAAAGATGATAATCAACAACCCAATTGAAAAAATAGGCATTAATAGCTCACTTGCGAATTAAAGTCAAAACAAATTTTTTGACAACCTCCACGTTGTAGTGTATTCAGACACAGCATGGAATCCACCATGATGGGCCTTTCGAGGTAAACATGAACACCTTTGCACGACTCAACCGGCTGCCACCCTACGTATTTGCAGTAGTAAACGAATTAAAGATGCAATTGCGGCATGCCGGAGACGATATTGTCGATCTGGGAATGGGAAACCCGGACCAGGGGACGCCGAAGCACATTATCGACAAAATGATCGAAGCGGCCAGAAAGCCCCATAATCACAGGTATTCCGCATCGATGGGCATCCGCAAACTGCGCATGGCCATAGCCGACTGGTACAAACGCCGCTATGATGTGGACATCGATTATGAAACCGAAGCGATCGTCACCATCGGCGCCAAGGAAGGGATTTCTCACCTGATGCTGGTCACCGTCGGCCCGGGCGACGTGGTGTTCACCCCGAGCCCCACTTACCCGATCCACCCGTATTCTGCGATCATCTCGGGTGGCGATGTGCGCTACATTCCGTTGGGACCCGACACGGACTTTTTTGAAAACCTGATGACCGCCACCAAAGAGACGTGGCCCAAACCCAAGGCAATCATCCTGTGCTTTCCGCATAATCCGACGACCGAAACAGTTGAGCTCGATTTTTTCGAAAAAATTGTCGATTATGCCAGGGAACACGACATCCTGGTGATTCACGATCTGGCTTACGCGGACATCGTGTTCGACGGTTATAAACCGCCGAGCTTGCTCCAGGTCAAAGGGGCCAAGGAGGTGGGCGTCGAGTTTTTCTCCCTGTCGAAAAGCTACAACATGCCCGGCTGGCGGGTCGGATTCTGCGTGGGAAACCCGGAAGCCGTCGCCGCACTCAAGCGCATCAAGAGCTATCTGGATTACGGAATTTTCCAACCACTACAGATCGCATCAATTATCGCCTTAAACGGTCCGCAGGACTGTGTCGTCGAAATCCAGAATCTGTACCGGGATCGCCGCGACGCACTGATTTCCGGTCTTTCGCGCGCCGGATGGGAAATCCCTCCGCCAAAGGCCACCATGTTTGTCTGGGCGAAAATTCCCGAACAGTTCCGGCACCTGGGGTCGCTGGAATTCTCGAAGATGCTCATACGGGAGGCAAAAGTAGCCGTTTCGCCCGGCATCGGCTTCGGGGAATACGGCGACGATTACGTCCGGTTTGCACTCATCGAAAACAAGATGCGCACCAACCAGGCAATCCGCGGTATAAAGAAAGTGCTTGCAGGGTAATTCGCTTTAATCGAAAGTATAAAAGAGCATTCTCGGTGGATCTGCCGATAACTTGCAGATCCTGCCGACCCGCATATTGATCCGCCACATTTGAAGGGTGGCTATGCATCAATACGATCTGGAATCAAGACCTTCAAACGAAAAGGGCAATCGGGCATGAAGGAAATCAACATCGGCATCGTCGGTCTCGGAACAGTCGGCACCGGCATTGCAAAAATTCTGGCAGACAATGCAGACGTGATCAGCGCCCGACTCGGGGCGAAACTGGTATTGAAAAAGGCGGCCGACCTGGACATCGAGCGCGAACGGGACGTCGCATTTGCGCCGGGCGTGCTCTCCATCGACCCCTATGAGGTGGTAGACGACCCCGAAATCGCAATCG
>JAGXHH010000175.1 GCA_024636355.1 Desulfobacteraceae bacterium
ATTCGGAGGTTTCGGCCTGGGTTTCCGGCAGAATCAAGACGAATTCATCCCCCGCGAATCGGGCCACGATATCTTCCTTGCGGCTGATCGATTCGAGGGTCTGGGAGAAGTATTTCAATGCCAGATCGCCACACTCATGCCCGTGGTTGTCGTTGATCTGCTTGAATCCGTCGAGGTCTATAAAAACGACGGCCATTTCGGTATTATGCCGTCGGGATCGGCTGAACTCCTTATGGAGGGCGGTCTCAAAAGACCGCCTGTTGAGCAGTCCGGTCAGCGGGTCGCGATAGGCAAAATAAGTGAGCCGCTCGTGGGCGGAAACATTGGACAGGCAAAGCGAAATCTTCATCATAAGCTGTTCGAGCAGCGAGGTGTCCATGTTCGGGTCAAAACGTGTGGATGCGTAATCTCCCTGGTTTAGACTGCCGACGATCTGGCCATCGAGGTATACGGGGGCAATGGCCATGGACCGCAGCGGATAATTTCCATTTTTTGGGAAAAAAATGGAAAAAGGCGCGAGGTATTTATTGACCAGTACCGGTTTGGTGCTGTTTTTAACGGCCTTGTCAAAATCTGCTTTTTTAATGAAATTCATATGCTTGCTGATGATTTCCGAATCGCTGATCCGATTGATCAAGTCGGCCAATGGGCTGTTTTCAATTACGGACAGCCATACATACGGAACATGGAACGTATTGCCAATCTCGGTCAGAAGAATTTCGAAAAAATCCCTGAAATTTA
Source organism: Desulfobacteraceae bacterium (assembly GCA_024636355.1). Lineage (GTDB taxonomy): Bacteria > Desulfobacterota > Desulfobacteria > Desulfobacterales > Desulfosalsimonadaceae > JAGXHH01. Next base: position 742 of record JAGXHH010000175.1, read on the forward strand.
AAATATTCAGAATCTTTGATTCCAGATCATAGAATTTTTTCTGAATTTCTTCGTTTTCCTTCAGACGCTTCAAAATCATATCAAAGTCGTTCATCTTAATGATTTTGAGAAGCTCTGCCCCGTTCATCCGGTAGGGTTCTCCGTTGATCCGCTTTTTACATTCGTATTCTTCGATTAAGCGGATGACCGGGTCGTGGGTAATTGGTCTTGTTTGCATCAGGGCACCTCTTTTCTGACCGATTGGCGTTTCCTGCAACGTCTGTGAAGCACGTTTTTTTCTTCTGTAGATTTTTTAAGCAATATCAGTGCCAACAACAATCTATTCCCTGGAAAAGTTAGAGGAAAAGTTAGAATTCATATTAAACCAAAGCATGAACGATATTCTTTACCTAAAAAAATACTGAAAAAACGGGCAACTATAAACTATTTTAGATATCGAACTTCAAGCGTTAAACTATTTTATTTTTATATTATTTATTCAAAAAAACAGCATGTAGTCCATCTTATACGCCGATAAGTAGATTAAAACAGGATGAAAGTTATAAAAAATGAACGGGTGTATGCATTCGTATACAAAAGCCGATTTTAATGCGACGGCCGGATGTCTCGCCAAAAATCCATCGCCGTTAATTTATACTATTCCATGTGAAAAATACAATGGTGATTCTATGCAGGAAAAAATATTACAATCGGCAATGTCGACGTTCATTCCTCTTCTCACTTAAGTAACGTTTTGGCAACAAATATAAAATAGATAACCTCCAGTAAACTCAACTTTAAAATTTTTTTCTTGATTTTTATAATAAAAAATGGTTGCAATGGAATCCAATTCCAAAACCCCAAATAATAAATTTCTCTATAACTGCTTGGGATAACTGGCAAATAATCTCTTGTATTCAGTTTTACTGACAAAGAGCTTATGTCGCTATGGCTTCATGCTTAATCGTATCTAAATTGAGTTCTAACAGATGGACCTGCGCAATAAAGCAAGGCATTATGCTGGAGAAATCGGCAGCAACGATCGGGTCGAATACCTGTCGACGGGGGATCTGCGCCGTGAGATTGACGAATTGCGCACCGATAATGTTGCTCTCCTGAAAGAAAATGAACGCCTTCGGATGGAACGGCAGGCACTCGAAACTATACGGGACAGATACGAAGCTCTTTATCGGCATGTCCAGTTTTTGCGGGAACAGGAAAAATATACATTTTCACGCGCCATTCATGATGAATTGAGCCAGGTGCTCGCTGTTTTAAAGATGGAACTCTGCTGGCTGGAAGAACATTTTGACTCCGAGAACACGCCAGTCCGCCGCCAATTCGACAACCTGAAGAAGCTTCTCGATCATACAATCAGAGCAAGCAAGCAGATCACCAGTGACCTGCGCCCCTATATGCTCGATGAACTCGGCCTGGCTTCTGCAGTGAAGTGGGCAGCAAAAGAATTCAAAAACCGGTCCGGTATTGAAACCGAGCTGGTCTTCGCTGCGCCATCCATAAAATTCGAAAAGCAAAGAGCCACAGCCGCTTTTCGGATCGTACAGGAACTGCTCGATAATGTAGAACGGCATGCAGGTGCTTCGAAAGTGACAATCCGTATGCATACCGAAAACGACTGCCTTGTTCTCGAGGTAATCGATAACGGCTGCGGCATCAGCCGGCCCCTGATACTGAGCACCGTCTCCTTTGGATTAATGGGTATCCGGGAACGAACCCGCGAGTTCGGGGGGGACGTCGCAATCACCGGAAAACCGGGGGCAGGCACCCGGGTAACGGTATCTATCCCGATCTGAGGTTCAGGGTTCAGGGTTCAAGGTTCAGGGTTTAACCCCAAGTTTCTTTTGCCTTATAGAATGATTCCAGCTGGACGGACTGACGCATTTCACCAACCTATCTCCCCTTGAATTCGGGTGTACGGTCTTCGAAAATTGCCGCCAGCGCTTCACGGTGATCATCGCTTGAGTGGCATAGCGCCTGGTACGTTGCGGACTGGTCGAGCAGGTCTTTGAGACTGGCCGTCTGTCCGGCGTACAGCAGACGCTTGGCCATGCGAAGCGCTTCGGACGGTTTGGCCGCGATCTGTTGTGCAAGGGCCATTGCCGCATCCATCAGGTTTTCATGCGGGACCAGGTAGTTTACCATTCCGATCTGTTCCGCCTGCCGGCCATCAATAGTCTTGCCGGTGAACGTCAATTCGCATGCCCGTGCCATGCCGACAGCCCTCGGCAGAAAATATGCCCCTCCGTCGCCGGGTATTAGACCGACGTTTAAAAAGGTTTCCCCGAAAATCGCGCTTTCCGATGCAATGCGCATGTCGCACATCAGGGCCAGGTCGCAGCCCGCCCCGATGGCCGGGCCGTTAACTGCTGCAATGGTGGGCGCGGCGACTCCGTGAACCGCCAGGGGAATCCGTTGAATATTTCTACGATAATTTTCCATGATCTGTGCCGGTGTTCCGGCAAACATCCCCTTCTTTTCGGCCATATCTTTAATGTTGCCGCCGGATGAAAACGCCGGATCCGTCCCGGTGACGATCATGACCCGAACCTGCATATCCGCATTGACCTGCTCACAGGCAATTCCGATTTCATCGATAATTTCGGGGCCGGATATCGCGTTGCGGATGTCCGGACGGTTTAACGTCAAGACGGCGATGCCGTCCTTGATGTCGAAAAGGATTTCATTAAACGCCACGGTGACTCCTTGTGAAAAAGACGTGAACAAGCATAAATAAAAGGCACGTGGGACCGGGAGAAATCAAGCTACCGGCGGCACCACGTGCCCTCAATAAGGACTCTTGATCGGATGGTTACGGTTTGTGCGGAATTGAAAATCGCCAGGCGCAATACCAGTCTTCGGGATGTGCGTCGGGCGGGCACCCGATGCACTCTGTGACGATCCTCGAATCAATTGAGCGGGCAAAATACGTGTATTCAACCAGCCCCCCGGATTTGCAGGGATAATCTTCCAGATTCTTTTTCTTCCGGGCGGATTGTACCCGGCAGTCATTCATATAGAAAACAAAACTGTCCGGACCTTCGTCCTTCATGCTCTGGACATTGATATTGGCGTATACCCGGAAACGCAGCGCCTGCTTGAGCCCCTCTATCCCGGGATTTTCCGGCAGGTCGAGAAACCGTTTGATCAGGTGGGCCTCCACCGGTGAGAACTGGGCCCAGGTCGAATCATTGCACCGCTTGGCTTCCGTCATTCCATGGGAAAACTCCACTGCCTGAAACCAGACCCCGTCATTGACCAGCCAGTTGGCGCTTACCGCATCGAGGAGTTCGGAGAGCTTTTCCCGAGGCAGATCGGCAATCGGTGCCGGCACATCGTTTTTCATTTCAAAATTGAGCACCTTTGACATCCGTTTCATCTGGATCTGCCAGCTTTTTTCGGTTGCGGTTTCAAGCACATCCATGGCCTGCTCCAGCCCCATCTGGTGCCGGACCTCGGTAAACCACAAGGCATAATGGAGCACCATCCGGTGAACCATGGAAATGATATAGCGGGAAAGATCCTCATTAGAAAGCGCTTTGGGTGACTCGATCGGATTTTCTGGCATATGCCACTCCACTCACTGCAATTTATGTTCATTTGGTATTCGAAACAGATTGCTTACACGCCCACAAAGCATTCGGACTGCAAAAAAATCAATCCTGCTGCAGCGTTTCGATGCCGGCATAAAAATCCAGCGCTTCGGGATTTTTCAAGGCGTCGCGGTTGTTGACCGGTTTGTTTTCGATCATATTTTTTACCGCCAGCTCTACCTTTTTCATGTTCAGGGTGTACGGAATATCAGGCACCTGGATGATTTTGGCCGGGACGTGGCGCGGGGAGGCATTTGCCCGAAGATTCTTTCGGATAGCGTTGATCAGTTCGTCTGTCAGGGTTTTCCCCCCAGCCATTTTCACAAACAGCACGACCCGGACATCGTCCTTCCAGTTCTGCCCCACCACGAGGCTGTCTTCGATGTCGTCGTATTCCTCGATACGGCGGTAAATCTCCGCTGTGCCGATTCGGACGCCACCGGGATTCAATGTTGTATCGGAACGGCCGTAGATCTTGACTCCGCCGTGTGCATTGATTTCGATGTAATCGCCATGCCGCCAGACGCCGGGATAGACATCAAAATAAGCCGAGTTGTATTTGGAGTTGTCCGAATCATTCCAGAAATAAATCGGCATGGAAGGAAACGGGGCCGTGCAGACGAGTTCGCCCTGACGGCCGATTATCGGCTGGCCCGTTTCATCGAAAGCCTCAACCTTCATGCCAAGCCCCCGGCACTGCAATTCTCCGGAATAGACGGGCCCCATAGGATTGCCCAAGGCAAAACAGCCATTGAGATCGGTTCCGCCGGAAATCGAGGCCAGTTGGAGGTCTGATTTGATGCCGTCGTATACGAACTCAAAGCCTTCTTCCGACAGGGGAGATCCCGTTGAGAGCACCGCCTTTAAGGGCGACAGGTCGAATTTATTACCCGGAACGAGCCCCGTGTTTTTGAGCGCCGCCAGATAGCCGGCACTGGTCCCGAAAACAGAGATCTTCCGGTCCTGGGCCATCTGCCAGAGCGCCCCTTCGTCCGGATAGAACGGGTTGCCCTCATAGAGCACCACAGTTGCGCCGACTGCCAGAGACGAGGTCAGCCAGTTCCACATCATCCAGCCGCAGGTGGTGAAATAAAAAATCACATCATCGCGTTTAAGATCGGTATGCAGCACCAGTTCCTTAAGGTGATTGATAAGGATGCCGCCGGCACTTTGAACCATGCATTTGGGAAGCCCGGTAGTGCCGGAGGAATACATGATATACAACGGGTGACTTGCCGGCAGCTGCACAAATTCGATTTTCAAATCGGACCGGTCCGATTTGAAATCGTCGAACATCACCGCTTTGGATATGCCGGAAATATCCGGGGCGGATTGCGTGTAGGGGACCACCACGATTTTATCAATCGACGGGATTTGTTTTTCGATCTCGGCAAGCCGCTCCAGGCAATCCAGGCGTTTTCCCTTGAAAAAATACCCCTCGGCGGCAAACAGCACTTTCGGGGCGATCTGGCCGAACCGGTCCAGAACCCCCTGGATGCCGAAATCAGGGGAGCACGAAGACCAGGTCGCCCCGAGACTGACGGCTGCGAGCATGGCGATGATCGACTGATGCATGTTCGGCATGAAGCCGACGACCCGTTCACCGGCCTGGACTCCGACTGCTTTCAGCGATTCGGCCACCCGGGCGACCTCATCATAGAGTTCGGCATAGGTCAGCGTTACCGGCGCCTGAGCTTCACCCTGGAAAACGAGTGCGGGGCGCTCATCGCGATACCGCAGAAGGTTTTCGGCGAAATTGAGCCGGGCGCCGGGAAACCATTCGGCTCCCGGCATTTTCGAAAGATCATCCACCACCCGGTCATAGGGTCGGGAGGCTTTTATTTCCGTAAACTCCCAGACCGCTTCCCAGAAATCGGGAATTTTATCCACGGACCACTGGTACAGTTCGCTATAGTCACTGATATTCAATCCGTGGCGCCTGTTTACATGCGCGATGAACCGATACATGTTGGTCTGCTTGATCCGTTCTTCAGACGGTTGCCATAAAACGTTAGACATAGTCGGCATCCTTTTTGAAAGTGTCTTTTTCTATCTAGCCTGGCTGCTTTTCGGCAGAACCGCCTCTGAATCCCACTCTGCCGGAAGGAGCTGACCGGGTTTTTCGCCCTGTTTTTCCTTGAGTTTTTTTAAACCCGGACGGGCAAATTTCATGTGACCTTCCTTCAGGGTCCGACCATTGATGGCCGCCTCACTGCGAAGGCGATGGCCTGCAGTCCGCTCCAGCTGACGCCCGAGCCAGAGCATGCGGTCCACATCATAGCCATGTTCGATACCCATTTCATCCACCTGAACCAGCATGTCTTCCAGGCATGAAAGCCCTACGAAGCGCGGGTCATTATAATAATATTCTCCGGTTCCCGGAACCGGACTGTCATCTAAGAAATTGGCCGGTTGACCGCCCAAGCCGCCTAAAGTCGCCTCAAAATAGGTAATGCCGGCCTGCAGCGCCGCCAGTATCGATGCGGAGGCGACCCGCTTGGTTTCGTGGAAATGTGCAATGTGAAGGTCCGTATTGGGAATTGCATCGAGGATCATCGAAAAATACCGATACACATCCGGTGCCGATGCACTGCCGTCATGATCGGCATGCTCGATGTCCGACGCCCCGATTTCCAGCCAGCGTTTGGTGAATTCGACGGCATCCTTTAATTCGGTTGCGCCGGCAATCGGACTCCCCCAGATCGTGCTGACGGTGCCGCACATTTTGATACCGGCATCCGTGCACTTTTTAATGCAGCGTTCGGCCTCCTTCCAATAAACCGGAAGGGTTGTGCCGGAATTGGCAAAGTGATGCTCTTCTTCGGTGGAGACCATCATCAGGATGCGATCCGGGCCGATGCCTTTTTCCTTAAGCTTGATGGCCCGATCCACTGAAGGCTCACGGATGGTCACCGCAGTAATGCAGATATCTTCGGTGTTGATCCCTTTTTTGGCGCACCTTTTTTTGAAGAGATCGCTGCGCAGGTGGCCCAGAACGTCTTCCGCATCGGCAAACTGGGGCAGCAGGTAGGGATTGCCCAGGTTGGTCACCTCTATGTTCCGGCATCCCGCAAAGATGAGTTCTTCGGCATAAAATATTTTTGCCCGGGTGGAGATGAATTTTTCGAGATGCTGGAAACCGTCTCGAATCGTGATATCGCCGATGGTCACTTTCTTCGGCATCCGGGGAAAGATTTTCCAGTAATCGTATTCTGTCATTGGTTAACTCCTTTTAAATAGTTCTGTAAATTCTGTTGAATCTGCTGCCATCAAATTTTCTCGTCAAGCCTATCAAAAACGAAAATTACCGAAAGCCGGTGACCCTACGGGTTTCAGGTGACTGACTTCCAGGGCCATGGCCAGCCAGTCGCGAATCTCGGTGAACTTCAGGGTCCGGTCGTTTAACAAGCGGGAGCCGCAGAAAAAAGGATGCGCTTCGCCGTCATATTTTTCGACCATCTTGGCATAAAACGCGTCGCGTTCCTCGTCAGACATCGGCTTGCCCTGTGCTTCACGTTTGCGTTCCTCAATGGAAAGCAGCACCCCGCCGGCACTTTTTCCGCTCATTACCGATGTGCGACTGCGCATGGTATTAAACAAAAATTTCGGTCGGTAGGCCCGGCCGCACATGCCGTAATTGGCCGCACCATTGTCCGGACCGATCACCAGCTGAATACGGGGCACCTGGGCGCAGGAAACCGCCCGGACCATATCCGACCCGTATTTCCCGATGCCGGCGTGTTCCGATTCGGAGCCGACCATATAGCCCGGAGAGGACTGGAGAAACAGCAGCGGCGTTTTCTCATTGGAGCAGCGGACGATCCATTCTGCGGCTTTGCGGGCGGCCTCTTCGAAAACCACCCCGATTTTGTTCGAGGCGATCACGCCCACCGGAAACCCCTTGATGCGAATTTTACCGGCGAGGATGTTGTCGCCCCTGCCCGGGGCATAGTGTTTCTTATATTCGGAAAAGTAACTGTCATCGGCGATGGTCTCGAGCACCGCACGGGTATCGATGGCCTGGCTGAAGGACGCCGGCAGGAGGTCATAGAGCCGATCGAGCGGGTATAACGGTTCCCTTTCTTCATAACGATGCAGATGGATCGGCTGAATCGGTTCCAGGGAGAGGATTTCCCGGATTCTTTCAACACCCTCATCCTGATTCTGGCAGAAATGATCCGCCCCGCCCGAAACATGCGTATGCACCCGGGCCCCGCCCAGATCCTCTGCGGAAATCACCTCTCCGGTGGCCATTTTCACCAGCGGCGGTCCCCCTAGAAAGGAATAGGACATTTTGTCGATCATGACCGACTGGCAGGCCATGAAGACCATATACGCACCACCGGCCGTATTGCCCCCCGTACTCAAGGTGATCTGTTTAATGCCTTTTGCAGACATCCGGGCCATATTGTAAAACATCGATCCGAAATGCTGATCATCGGGGAACACATCGGCCTGCATCGGCAGGAATGCCCCTCCGGAATCTGCGATATAGACGCAGTTCAGGCCGTTTTCTTCAGCTATGGCCTGGGCGCGCATATGTTTTTTCAATGTAATCGGAAAATAGGTTCCCGCTTTGACCCGGGGGTCGTTGGCAAAAATCATAGTCCAGTTGCCATTGATTTTGCCGAGACCGGTGACCACCC
>JAGXHH010000176.1 GCA_024636355.1 Desulfobacteraceae bacterium
CATATCGTCGGCAGCGTCAGATGTGTATAAGAGACAGCCGGTATTCCGATCACCGAGTTGATGAGCAAGGAACGCATCGATGCCATCGTCGACCGCACCCGTAACGGCGGGGCTGAAATCGTCAGCCTGCTGAAAACCGGTAGCGCCTTTTACGCACCGGCATCCGCAGCAGCCGAAATGGCGGAATCGATCCTGAAAGACAAAAAGAAAATCCTTCCCTGCGCCGTCTGCCTGGCTGGCGAATACGGCATAAAGGATTTGTTTATCGGTGTTCCGGTCAAGCTGGGAGCCGGTGGTATCGAAGAGATCATCGAGATTAAATTGACCGACGAGGAAAACGCCGCGCTGCAGAAATCAGCAAATGCGGTGAAAGACCTGGTGGAGACGATGAAGACGTTATAAGGGAAGGTTCAGGGTTCAAGGTTCAAGGTTCAGGGTTCAAACCTGAAAGAGAGAAAAGCAGAAATAAACCACAGAGGACACAGAGGCCACAGAGATAAGACCTTTAAATAAAATAGCATTACTCTGTGTACTCTGTGCGCTCTGTGGTTAAAACGGACTTTTTACCAGTCCATCAAGTATCAATTATCAGTCAGCTATGTATCTGCCTTGCTTTCATGCGCTGCAAGGGATTCGAGCAGATCGGATGCCGCTTTTTTGTTCATGCCCGGCAGCGCGCTGATTTCCTCTGGACTTGCGGTTCGCATGCTGTCGATGCTGTCGAAATGTTTGAGCAGGACGGCTTTTCGTTTTTTCCCGATTCCGGGCACCGTATCGAGGGCCGATTGCAGTGCGCTCGATCCCCGGCGTTTGCGATGATAACTAATGGCAAACCGGTGCGCTTCATCCCGGATCCGTTTCAGGAGGTTGATCTGGTTGATATGCCGGGTGAAATTTACCGGGTTGACCCGTCCGGGAAGATAAATTTTGTCCTCGGGTTCCCCTTTTATATCATCTTTTTTGGCGATGCCGATCACGGCAAACCGACCGTCCAGGCCAAGTCCTTTTAAAACGGAAAGGGCGATATTCAACTGCCCTTTTCCACCATCGACCATCAGCACGTCCGGAAAAGGCACCCGATTGTCAGTGCTGCTGTACCGGCGCCCTAACACTTCGGCCATGGATGCGTAATCGTCCTGCCGTTCGACTGTTTTGATCCGGTACCGCCGGTAATCCGATTTTTTCGGTACGGCATCCTCGAATACCACCACGCCGGAGACCATGTTCCGGCCGGACAGGCCGGAATTGTCGATGCATTCGATCCGTCGCGGCAATCGGTCCAGACCGAGTCGCTCCTGCAGGCCGGCAAGCAGCCGGATGTCGGCATCGGCCCGTTCCGTGTACGCCTTCAGCCGCTCGGCGGCATTATCTATGGCCATCTGCAGCAGGCGGACTTTATCGCCTCGCCGGGGGTGCAGTATGTCCACTTTTTTCCCCTTGAGCCCGGACAGCCACTGGGCATAAATTTCTGCATCGGCTACGGGTGCACCCGTCAAAATCTCTCGCGGTACATTTTCAGCAGTTTCATAGTATTGTCCGATAAACGCACCGATTATTTCCGTATCATCGGATAAGGGGTCGTGGATGGTGTAATCGCGCATTCCCTGCAAGATGCCGTTGCGGACCTTGAGCAGCATGATCAGGGCCAGATCATCGGCCCGGGCCACAGCAACCACGTCCCGGTCGACGAAATCGGTGGTCACGGCCACCTGTTTTTCAAGCGTCCGTTCGATCGCATACAATTTGTCCCGGAGCTGGGCGGCGGCCTCAAAATCCTGTCGTTCAGCTGCCGCCAGCATGTCCGCTTTGATCTTGTTGGCCAGTTCACGGGTCCGGCCGTTTAAAAACATCCGGACCTCGTCGACGATGTCACGGTACTGTTCCGGATCGACATTTCGGCTGCAAAGGCCGAGGCAGGCATTCATCTGGTAGTTCAGGCAGGGTCTCTTGCGGGGTTTCACCTCGGCATCCCGGCATTTCCGCAGCTTGAAATTGCGATGGATCAGTTTAATGGTTTCGCGTACCGCACCTGCCGATGAATACGGGCCGAAATAAAGCGCCCCGTCCTTTCTGGTTTTGCGGACCACGGTCAGGTTCGGATATTGCGCTCTTAAATCGAGCCGCAGGGACGGGTACCGCTTGTCGTCTTTCAGTATGACATTGTAACGCGGCTTGTAGCGCTTGATCAGGTTCGATTCAAGAATCAGGGCCTCTTTTTCCGAACCGGTCACCACCGTTTCGAAATCGGCGATGTTTTTAACCAGTACGCCGGTTTTGGCATCCATATGGGGGGAACGGGAAAAATAAGAATTCAGGCGATTTTTCAGGTTGGACGCCTTGCCGACATATATCACCTCCCCTTCCCTGTTTTTCATCAGGTAAACGCCGGGGCTTTTCGGCGCCCGGGACTGTTTGTGCAACAGTTCCTCGGGGGATTTCCGTTCGGTTGCTTCCATTTCAGATTGCGGTTTCAAAATCGAATACCATCAGTTTTTTAAGCGCCTTGATCTGGTCCCTGAGTTGGGCGGCCTTTTCAAACTCCAAATCTTTTGCCGCCCGGTGCATCTGCTTTTCGAGTTCACGAAGCCGTTTTGCCATGTGCTTCTCATCACCGAAATCCGCCAGGTTTTCAGTCACCTGGAAAGCGGGCTCGAGTTCCTTGATGTCGTGGACGGATGCAAATGCGGAAGCAAGCGTTTTTATGATCGTGGTCGGCGTGATGTTGTGCTTCCGGTTGTACTTCTCCTGAATCTTGCGCCGCCGCTCGGTTTCCTCCATCGCATATTTCATTGCCGGCGTGACCTTATCGGCATACATCAGCACCGTGCCGTTCACATTCCGGGCCGCCCGGCCGAAGGTCTGGATCAACGAACGGGCCGAGCGCAGGAAGCCTTCCTTGTCGGCATCGAGAATGGCCACCAGGCTCACCTCGGGCAGGTCGAGACCTTCCCTGAGCAGGTTGATGCCGACCAGCACATCGAATTCCCCGGCCCGAAGGTCGCGGATGATCTCGATGCGCGCCAGGGTCTTGACATCGGAGTGCAGGTACCGGACCCGGATGCCCAGGTCGGTAAAATAGTCGGTGAGGTCTTCAGCCATCCGCTTGGTCAATGTGGTCACCAAAACCCGCTCGTTTTTCCGGATCCGCAGTTTAATTTCGGACAGCAGGTCGTCCACCTGGTTGGTGGCCTTCCGGATCACCAGGTCCGGATCGATAAGGCCGGTCGGCCGGACGATCTGCTCGATGATATTGCCTTTTCCCTTTTCCAGTTCAAAATCCGCCGGCGTGGCCGACACATGGATGACCTGGGAAATGCGGGCTTCGAACTCGTCGAAGCGCAACGGCCGGTTGTCCAGGGCGGACGGGAGCCGGAAAGCGTATTCCACCAGTGTTTTTTTTCGGGCATGATCCCCATTGTACATTCCCCTGAGCTGGGGGATGCCAATGTGGCTTTCATCGATAAACAGGAAAAAATCATCCGGAAAGTAATCGAGCAGGGTCGGCGGCGGCTCGCCGGCTTTCCGGCCGGTAATGTGCCGGGAATAATTTTCGATGCCGTTGCAGTACCCGAGTTCCTGGATCATTTCCAGATCGAAATTCGTCCGCTCCTCGATCCGCTGGGCCTCGATCAGCTTGTTCAAATCCCGGTAGTAATCGATACGCGGTTTGAGTTCCTCCTGGATATCTTCTACAATCCGGCGGCGGGTCCTGCGCTGGGTAACGTAGTGGCTCGCCGGGTATATGGTCGTGCGATGAAGTTTTTTCTTCACATTGCCGGTGAGCGGATCGATTTCCGAGATACCGTCGATGGTGTCGCCAAAGAATTCAATCCGAATGGCCTGATCTTCTTCATAGGCCGGAAAAATCTCCACCCGGTCGCCCCGAACCCGGAAGACGCCCCGGAAAAAATCAATGTCGTTTCGCTCGTACTGTATTTCCACCAGGGCGGAGAGCAGCTGTTCGCGGCTGAAATCCGCCCCGGTTTTCAAATCGATGCGCATGGCCAGGTAGTCTTCCGGGGCCCCAAGGCCGAAGATGCACGACACGCTGGCCACCACAATGACGTCCCGGCGGGAAAGCACCGAGCGTGTGGCCGAGTGGCGCATTTTATCGATCATCTCGTTGATGGACGAGTCTTTCTGGATATACGTGTCACTGACCGGCAGGTACGCTTCCGGCTGATAATAGTCATAGTAGCTGACAAAGTATTCAACCGCATTGTCCGGAAAAAACGATTTGAATTCGTTGTACAGCTGGGCGGCGAGTGTCTTGTTGGGGGCGATGACCAGTGTCGGCCGCTGGATCCGTTCGATCACGTTGGCCATGGTAAATGTTTTGCCGGAACCGGTCACCCCCAGCATCACCTGGTGGGGTTTTCCCGCCATCACACCGCGGGTCAGCGCCTCAATAGCGGCCGGCTGGTCCCCCTTGGGTGTCATGTCGGTCTTGAGTTGAAAAAGTTCGTTTGTCATAGGGTTATTTCTATATAGAAATGCAATCGGAAGGATATGATAAAGCAGGAAAGAAAAGAATCCAGGAGCCAGAATTCAGGAGCCAGAATCCAGGAGCCAGAATCCAGGAGCCAGAAGAACGATTCGCCTTCGGCTCAGCCCGTTTAAACCTGCCGGAGCGAAGCGACGTCCCCTTCTTCTGGCTCCTGGATTCTGATTTTCAATCTTCTGGCTTCTGACTCCTGGATTCTGGATTCTGATTTTATTCTATTGTTTCAATTTCCAGATCGTGCCGTCTGGGCGGTCTTCAAGGTAGATCCCCTTTGAAATCAGATCGTCTCGTATGGCGTCGGCTGCTGCGAAATCCTTTGCCTTGCGTGCGGTTTTTCTTTTTTCGATCATTTCGTCGATCCAGGCCGGATCGATCGCCTGTTTTTGGATCAGTTCGTCTTTCTGCCGGTCAAAATAAACATCGGGGGGCTGGTTGGCAATGCCCAGAATTCGGCCAAGGTCGAGGATGGCGGCTGTTTCGGAAACAACCGCTTCCCGGTTTCCGGAAGCCCGGGACTGCTCGTCTTCATCGATCCACCGGTTGATTTTACGAATGCTGTCGAACAGGATACCGATGGCCCGGGCGGTATTGAAATCATCATCCATGGCTTCGCGGAACAGGCGTCCCGTTTCAGTTCCATCGGCAATCGATCCGGTTTCATCCGCGGGCACGGCATCGGACAACGCCCTGCCAAGGTACTGCTCGGTTCGCAGCAGCAGCGAATAGATTTTTTCCAGGCCGATTGTCGCATCGGTCATCGCCTGATCGGTAAAATCAAGCGGCGAGCGGTAATGGTTGGAGAGCAGGAAGAGCCGGAGCGCTTCAGGCGGATATGTGGCGACAATGTCCCGGATCGTCAGGAAATTGCCGAGCGATTTCGACATCTTTTCCTGGTTGATGTTGATAAACCCATTGTGCACCCAGTATTTTACGAATGTCGTTCCGAAGGCCGCCTCGGACTGGGCGATTTCATTTTCATGATGGGGAAAGATCAGGTCCTTGCCCCCGCCGTGAATGTCAAAACTTTTGCCGAGGTATTCCGCGCTCATGGCCGAACACTCGATGTGCCAGCCCGGCCGCCCCTTGCCCCAGGGACTGTCCCAGGCGGGTTCCCCCGGTTTAGAGGCTTTCCAGAGGACAAAATCATACGGATTGCGCTTCCGTTTGTCGACTTCCACCCGGGAGCCTGCAACCATATCCTCCAGGCGGCGACCGGAAAGTCTGCCGTAATTTTGGAACAGCTCCACGGAAAAAAAGACATCCCCGTCATCCGCGTATGCGTACCCTTTTTCGATCAACCGCTGGACAATGGCGATGATCTGATCGATATGTTCGGTGGCCCGCGGTTCAATGGAAGGCGGCAACATATTCAGGGTTGCCATGTCCTCATGAAATTCATCGATGTATTTGGCAGCGATTTCCGCTGATGAAACCCCGGCTTCATTTGCCCGGTTGATGATCTTATCATCGACATCCGTGAAATTCCGGGCATAAAATACATCGTATCCCGAGGCGGTCAAATACCGGTAAATCACGTCAAAGACCAGGATGGACCGGGCATGGCCGATGTGGCAGGAATCATAAACCGTGGGGCCGCAGACATACATCCGGACTTTGCCGGGCTCCATCGGTTCAAAAATTTCTTTCTGCCGGCTCAGTGTATTGTAAATCCTGATTGTCATCGTCAAATAGTCCGCTTAAGCTTCTTCTCTCTGTTTTTATAGAAATGATGCCTGGATTCGATTCCATTTACGTGTCGAGCATGACCACGCACATGGCGGACATGGCCGATTCCGTTCCCACCAGACCGAGTCCCTCGGTCGTGGTCGCCTTGATGTTCACCCGGCCGGTTTCGATACCGAGTGTGCCGGCCAGTTTTTCGGTCATGGCCTGACGGTGCGGGCCAAGTTTGGGGGCCTGGGCGAAGACCGTCGCATCGATGTTTACGATGGTGCCGTATGCTTCAGAAACCATCCGATGGGTCTTTTCCAATAATTCGATGCTGTAGATACCTTTAAAACGGGGATCGGTATCCGGAAAATGCATACCGATATCCCCCATTGCCGCCGCTCCGAGCATGGCGTCGCAAAGGGCATGTACCAGTACATCGGCATCGGAATGCCCGTCGAGTCCTTTTTCGTAAGGAATGTGAATACCGCCCAGGATGAGCCGCCGCCCCTCGACCAGGCGATGAATGTCATAACCGATTCCGATTCGCATATGCATCCTCAAAAATAATTATGTGTAATCAGTGCCTGAACGAAAATCGTCTTTTTCGCCAATCTCTGCGTTCGGCGAAAAATTTAATCCTCAAAATACGTCCAGTATTCCTGCGGTTAAATTTTTCGCCGGCCTTGATCTTGACGAAAAATCCTGATTTTCGTTCGGGCACTAAATATCATAGAAGTCCGGAGAGGTAAATGGGCAAATGCTAAAAATGATTGTAACTATTCAACCAACCCGGCAGGGCGGACACGTAGGTCCGCCCCTACGGATAAACGGTCGTATTGTAGGGGCGGACCTGCGTGTCCGCCCTGGTTCCAAGACCAAACGCGGCAGATGGGAGCCATCGACTTCAGAGAAGAAAAAAACGGGGATCCTTCGATCCGGTAACCGGAAGGACGATGTTGCGCCTCAGGTTGGCGATATACTCAATGAGAACGGCCACCATGTGTTCGCAACCGTCCGCCTGGCAGGTGCACTGGCCGAAAAGATCGCCTTGCTCGATTTCGACCAGGGTGGCAAAATCTTCCTCATCATGGACCCAGGCGATCAGTGCCCCGGTTTCTGTTTTGTTCAACTGCCGGACGGCTCCGGCTTTCTGCTGTGTGCGACCCTGCGCAACGGCCGGTTTTCCCACCCACAGGGTCAGATCCCCCCAGGTAAGGTTCCGGAAAGGGTCGCCGCTTGTCATATGGCCGTCCTGGTAAGAAATGACATATCACCTACATCAGAGCATCATGAATCCGTTGATCAGAGCCGCTGCGTTTTGACCGAGCACCGAATGATTGTATCCGCCTTCCAGGATGCCAAAACAGCCTCCCCCGGAAGAGATAGCGGCCTTTCGGGTCATTTTGCCGATAGCGTGGTAATCCTCGGTTGCCATCAGTCCGCCCCAGTCCTGCATGTGATTATCAAACCCGGCGGATATCCCGATGAGATCGGCTTCAGTGTGTGACAGGACCTGCTCGACTTCCTCCAGATATTCCCGGCGGCTGTTTTTGGCGGGATTGTGAATGCTGACCCACGTTTCATCGCCCAGGATGTTGACCGTTCCGTCACCATAATGGAGATCAATGTCGAGTACAAGGGCGGTTTTGAACTTTTTCTCCTGTTTAAGGGCAAGCAGGGCGATGGCCATGTTGTTGAAAAAACAGAACCCCCAGGCGCTGTCCGCCGACGCATGGTGACCGGGCGGCCGGATGACGCCGAAAGCCGGCTCGGTCAGGCCGATCCTGGCGGTTTCGATGGCGCCGCCGGCGGCCAAGGCGGCAATGTCGTATAACCCCTGCTGCTTTATGTCCCGGAGATGCGATTCGGTATGGGCCAGCAGGATCTGCTCATCGGTGGCCGGTTCCGGTTCGATGATTTCCACTTCCGCCGGCAGTGCCTGTATGACGGATTCCATCCGCCCATCGGCAGCCGCCGGGTCCGAGGTGTAGACCGGATAAAAGAATTCATGAAATACGACCTTCATGAGTGCCTCCGTTCTTTTCTTGCTCTTAATCTTGCTCTTAATCTTGCTCTTAATCTTAATCTTGTTCTTAATCTTGATCTTCACGCTTCAAAAACTATAGAACAGCCCAAGCAGAAACAGCCATCCGCCTACATCCGTGTCGTTTTTTCCGAAACGGTCGATTCGGGAATAGGTGGTTTCAAACAGCCCCCCCCAGTTCTTGTAATCCGGGTCCCGGTTGTAAAACCAGAAACCGGCACGGCCATGATACCCTCCGATCCATTCGTTTTGCTCATCCGCGTCCGCCAAATCGATATCTTCTTCGATGTACCAGTAATCGGGTCCGATTCCGACAAAACCCCAAACATATGGAATAACAGGAAAATTAATATTGACGGATGCGGCGACCGGCACCATTGTCAGGCGACTCGATACGCTGGTGGCGACACCGGAAATTGTTTGCAGATTCCCGGATTCCTGAAGAAAACCGGCTTTCAGGTCGACCGACAGGTACCTGCCCAGGCCGCGTTCATAAAAGAGCGCCACGGGGTAGGTGTTATTGCCGTAAAAATCCTTGAAATCCGATTCCGCCGGTCGGTAATATCCGGCAGAAACGCCGACCTTGTTTTTGTTTTCCGTGACGTCATAGGTGGGCGACTTCCAGATGCTGCCGATGAAACACCCGCCGTCGAAGTCGCCTTCCCCGTCCAGGAAGCTTTCGGTTTCTTCGATGGTAACGGATACCTCTGCGGTAGGGTCGCTTTCATTTCCTTTGGTATCATAGGCAACAGCGCTGAAGAACCATATGGTATTTTCCTGAAAATTGGAAAGTTCCGCCGATGTTGCGGTTTCGATATCCAGCGAGAGAACCGTTGCGGGCGTAGATTGTTCATAGTAATTGATAATGCGTCCGGCAAAATCGGCCATATTTTCATTGCCGTTTTCGATTGTGACAGTCACATCCCGGTTTCCGGAAAGAATGGCGGAAATTCCGGCCGGGGAATTCGGCGGGAATGTGTCAACCGGGATATCCACGATAAGTTCGGCAGTAGGATCGGATTTATTATCCGAATCATCCACGGCTTTGATCGTGACAAAGTATCGCGTGCTTCCGGCAAGACCGGGGATTGTTTCCGAGGTTCGGCCGGCAGACGGATTTATAGTGGTTTCAAAACCGGCGGAACGGATATCGATCACATACGATGCGATATCTTCTTCGCTGTTCGCATTCCATTGCAATGTCATTGACCAGAGGTTTTCTGCGGCGGATGTTTGCGTAAGAGCGGTGACGCGAAAACCGGTCGGTGTCGCCGGTGCCGCCTCGGCTTCCGTAGTAATCTGTTCTGGAGTGGATCGGGCACTTTCCTCATCATCTTCCACCGATGAGACGGCAACTTCGTAAGTGGTGTCAGGTTCCAGGTTTCGGATAGTAGACGTTAATGTTCTCTCTCCCGTATCCGAATCGATTATGGCGGTAGTATCGGACACAATGGCAGGATTTCCGAATGTTTCTCCTTCTTCTGCCCAGTAAACGTTATACTCGTCCGCATCCGAATCCCCTGTCCATTGGACGGTTATCGAATCGGTATCTGCACTGAGGCGGATATCTCGGGGCACGTCGGCCGCACCGCAAAGGGTGGAAAAGAGCAGGACGCCTATTATCGACCCGGTGAGGATGATTGTTTTCAAGTGCGCCTCCATTTGGCATTTATTTTGATTTTTCAGAACGCGGCCGGATCAAGTCACTAAAATACGTTGCCACCCGGACGGGATCATCGGTCAGGACAAGGTCGGCACCGGCCTGGAGCGCCGTATCCACCTGGTCCGGCGTATTGCATGCATAGGTCATTACCAGCTTTCCGGCATTGTGCGCTTTTTCAGAAAATGAACCGGTTAATTTCCGGAGTTCCAGGCCGAAGCCCCGGAAAATCTCATAGGGTACATCCCCGCCGGATAGTTCGCCGATCGTCCGCTTCAGGTTCA
>JAGXHH010000177.1 GCA_024636355.1 Desulfobacteraceae bacterium
CGCCCGGTTATTGTCGGCCTGAATTTCAGTCCCTATGGTGATCGCATCCGGCGACACGCTCCAGTCGGCTGTCAATCCGGAAACCGCCAGACCGTTGTATGTGATCCTTTCGCCATCGAGTTTTCCGGAAACAAAGACGCCTTCGGGAGCCAGTCTTCCCTCGGCCTCCAGGAGGCAATTCCCGGAAGAAAGCATCCGGTATTGGAAACCTGAAAATTTGGTCCGAACGGAAAAGTCGGGACGGAACCAGGTCCCGGAAAGCCGCCCCGTCAACTTGGCGGCCCCGGCAATGGCCGGGTCTTTGTAGGGGGCGGGCAGCAGCCTGGAAACGGCATGCAGATCGTCAAATCCGGCATCGAACCGGACCCGGCATGAATCGTCGTTGAAATCGACGGCAGCTTCGGCACCGAGCGTGCCGTTCTCCGAAGTAAGAGCCATCTTCCGGATGGTCAGCCGGCTGTCTGACCAGGACAGGTCGATATCGCCGGCGACCTGTTTGAAGTCCTGGAGCCTTGAGGGATGGACCCGGGCGATCATGTCGATATCCGATCGGGTCAGGTTAAACGATGGCGACAGGTTGCCCCGGACTGCCAGGTCGAAGTTCAGTTTACCGTTGACGGCGTTTAGATCCGGAAAAATTGCGGGATCAAAATCAGTAACGTTTGCGGTGATTTCGAACGGTTTTTCCGTATCTGCCTCAAATGGGCGGTCGATACGACCGCTGGCCTGCAGAGCACCGTATGGGGCATTCCATTCCAGCCGGTCGATGGTGGCGCCGTCTGCGGAAAACAGTGTCCGGATTTCGGCGGTATCAACAGCGTAGCCGGCCAGTTCGGATGCGGATGCGGAGATATCGATCCGGGTGCGCCGGTTTTCAGGGGAGAGCATCTGTTTGACATGGACCCGAACCGCAGCGGAAATATCGCCGCAAACCCCTTCAAGCGGATAGAAGGGAAACGTTTCCGGGTTGTAGTGTGAAACAGTTCCTTCCGTCTGCACTTCCAGGGATTCGGAGCCCCAGATATCAATGGTGCCGTTCGTTTTAAGCGACAGCTTCTCCTGGTGAAATTCAATCCGATGGGTCAGGGCATCGAGGGTGCCGCCTACTTTGAGACGGCCGGCAACGTAAGTCTTCGTTACGGGTATGGAAAAGAGCCGGCCGATTTCTTCGGCAGCCAGATTGATAACTTCCGCCGTCATGTCGAAATCGGCCCCGTCCTGGAAGGTAACCCCGCCGTCGACGGTCAGATCGGAAGAATTGACCGTCTGAAAACGTGTGGCATCGAATCCCAGCCGGGTGGCGGGAATGTCAAAATCCACCCCCCCGGTGACCGTTTCAAACGTCACATCGGGCCACGGCATGTGAAAGGAAAGGCGCCGGATGTCAATTTCGATAGTGCTGCCAATGGTAAGACGGCTCCGGCACTCCCCTTCCGTGAAGAGCAGTTCCTGTTTTTCCCCTCCTGCATACCATGCCAGTCCCATTTCGGCATTTTTTACGGTCACCTCCCCGATGACCAGCTTAAACGGTTTGCCGGATTCTTCAGGTTCCGAAGGTGTCGGCTCCTGTTCCGGCGGCAGCAGCGCGGCGGTATTCCACCGGTCGTCGGGGTCCGCGGCAAGGTATGACGAAAAACCGTCAACTTCAACGGACGGCAGATAAAACCGGCCGGTGACAAGCAGCGGCAGCGCATAGGTCACCCGGATGGATTTAAAGGCAAAGAGCGGTTTTTCACATTCCGGGTTGTAAATCGCGGCATCTTTAAATGTCGCCCCGGTGAGCAGGTTGCCGGACAACTCCCCGATTTCAAAGCGGGCCCGGGTTGCGCCCTCCATAATGGATACGATTTCGCGCCGGATGTACTCGGTGGCCGTATCGGTCTGGAGAAATGCATACAGTCCGCCGGTTGCGATCACGAGGACGATTCCGAAATAGAACATGACGTCCATGATCCGGCGGATACAGGTGATAAAGAATTTCGCTGAAATGAATTTAAAATTCAAAATGCATGCCCGATGTTTAAGTGCAGGTGCCAACGCGAGGTTTCCGCCGATTCGGTTTCAAAGATGCTTGTTACAGGCGGGTTGATCTTGTAGCCGACATCGCCCTGGACCGGCCCGATGATGGTGTTGAACCGGATGCCCAGCCCGGTTGTATAGCGCATCCGGCTGAAATCGTACCGGAAGGCGTCCTTGTCGAGTACGCCCATATCGAAAAACGCCACGCCGAAGAACTGGCCGTAAATCGGAAAGCGGAGTTCCAGGTTGCTGCAGAAGGAGGATTTGCCGCCCACCCCGACCAGTTGGTCCTTGTCATCAAAAATGCCGAGTTGCTGATACCCGTAGCCCCGGACCGTTTTGCTCCCTCCGAGAAAGTGTCTCAGGAAAATCGGCACATTTTCGGTATCCTCGAGTTCCTTTATGGTTCGGAAGCGTACCCGGGCGGCGATGGTCATGTCGAAGGGAAGCGGCACGTATGCTTTGGCCTCGACGGTCGGCTGATAATAGGAAATATCCGTGCCGATGGCAGTGTGGGCGCCTTCTATGGAATAATGAAGCACAGACCCCATGGTCGGGTTGAGTTCGTTGTCGACGGAAATCCGGTCGAGATCGAACTTGACCGACGAGATCCGGTAGTCTTCAAAGGTCTCCGCATAGGTGCCCGACTCGAGGACCACGTCGTCGAAGCGGGTCGGCCGGTCGATGGTAAATCGGTACCATGGAGAGATAAACCAGTGATTGGACATGCGGCGCCGGAGGGAGACGTTGGCAAAGATTTTCCGCAGGGAAAAAAATTCGGACTCCTCCTCCTGGAATCCGGCCCGGGCTTTTAGTGTGTTGTGCTTGTCGATAAAATACGGCCACAGGTATTCACTCTGGATATTTTCGACCAGGTCCGAACGCCGGGCGGATACGGAAAACCGGTCCGCGTACCCGGTGAGGTTCCGGTACCGCCAGGCGCCCCGGAGACGGAGGCCGTCTTCGGTTCCGTAACCGACACCGAGTTCCATGCTCTGGCGTTTCCGGGGCTCGACCTGGATGTTGACGGGAATGCTGTCGGATTGACAGTCCGGTTGATCGATGTCGATACGGGCTGTCTTAAACACGTTGAGTTCAAACAGGTGGCGACGGCTTTCATCGAGCTGTTCGCTTGAAAAGGGGTGACCGGATTCAAACGTTATTGCCCGGTGAAGGATATGGGGTGCGACAAACCCGTTGTTGCCTGAAATCCGGATCGGGCCGAAGCAGTATGCGTCACCGGGATCTACCGTAAATACGATCCGGGCGGTATTGGAATTCAAGTCGACCCGGACGTGCCCCTCGACCTTTGCCAGGGGGAAGCCTCGATTGCCGAGCATCCTTTTGATGCGCTGTTTGGCCTGATTGTAGGCGTCGGTGGTAAATACCCGGCCCTTACGGAGCGGAATCCGGGGCTCGAAAAGTCCGGCCGAAATGTCCTGCCGCGTTTCCGGCAACTGCCAGTCGATGGCTTCAATCCGGACCGGCGGTCCCTGTTTGACCTGAAAGGTGAGATCGATTACGCAAGGGAGATTTTCGGAACCTTCTTTTTGATTTGATCCGGACGGTGCGCAGCGATCGGGATGTACCCGATCAATAGTAAATCGGACGTCATTCTGATAGAAGCCGCGGGCGCGGTAGAACTGTTTGATCCGGATCAGGTCGTCTTCTATATCCCGGTGCGCCACTTCCGGCATGGCGGTCCAGAATTTCCAGAATGGCCGCTGCTGTGTGATCAGGGTGGCGGCCAGTTTGCTCTGATCAAGTTCCCGGACGCCTTTGAAGTCGATATCCCGGATCCGGTAATCCGCCGGGGCTGCACCCGCTGGTGATAATCCGGCTGATGCGGCAAGCAGGAGTGCCGTAATAAAAAAAGAAACGAAAATGCGCAACGACGCTAATTCTCCACTATACCAGGTCACGCAGTGTTTTGGATTCAAGGTGCCGGGCGGTTTCAAACTGCAGCTGTTCGAGAAGTCTGTCGAGCTTCTCATGTCTTGCCCGCTCCGGCAGGCGCCAGTCGTATGCACCGGATCTTCGCAGGCTGTCATGTATTTCGGACAGCCCGATCAGGGACAGATCCCGGGCCGGCTGGTAAACCTGGTCTCCGTTTATCACCTCGCGCAGCAGCCCGGAAGCGGCAAGTTCATCCAGAGTCTCCCGGACGATGCGGACCGGCATGGAAAGCTCGTTTGAAAGCTGCTCCACGCCCAGCGGCGGACTGCCGTTAGCGAATCCGGATGCGATATGGGCCATGAGGTAGAACGCCAGGATTTCCCGCTCTTCCGTACTGGTCGTAAATTCCTGGCGCTCCTGTTGATAGGTTTTGATGTGCTGAATCGCATTGGTCATCTGGGCGCCGATGAGCACGATAATCCAACTGATGAAAAGCCATATGATAAAGATCGGCAGCACGGCAAAGGTGCCGTAGATTTTATTGTAACTGACCACGCCCACATAGAATTCGGTATAGATGACAAAAGCGAATTCCCAGAGAGAGCCACAGACGACGCCGGCAACCAGGGCCGGGAGGAATCTCACCCGGGTGTTGGGCATCAGCAGGTAAATTGCGGTGAAGGCGATCCACAACCCGGCATAGGAGAGAAAAAATTGCAGGCTGAAAATGACTTCTCCGAGCACCGGGTACTGGGCGAGCATTTGGAGAATCATGTTGCCGGTGAGCGCGGAGAGAAACGCCGTAGAGATCACAATCAGCAAGGGACCCAGTATCAGGACGCTGATGTAGTCGGTGATTTTCCGTAAAATCGAACGGCTGCGGGTGACGCCCCAGATGTCGTTGAACGTGCCTTCCACGTTGCTCAGCATCATGATAACGGCCACAATCAAAAAAGCGGTGCCCATGGCGCCGAGGGCTTTGAAATCGGTGTTGGCAATGTAGGCGGTGATCTGCTGGGCGATTTCTCCCTGTTCGGCTGTCAGGTATTTGAGCAGGGTTTCTTCGATCTGGCCCTCGATCCCGAGTCCCTTCAGCATGGAAAGGCCGATGGCAAAAACCGGCACGATGGCAAGCAGTGTGCTGTAGCAAAGAGCCGAAGCCCGCAGGAGGAGCATCTGGTTGCGAAGACCGCCAAACGTGATCAGCAGAACTCGCAGGCTGTACAGGAGAAACATGTGGATCCGCCCCGCACCCGGCGGATCATGCCAGACGGTCTCTCCCATGAAGTCTCGGGTCCGTTCCAGTTTCCGGGATACGTCTATCATGCTGCCCCTCTGTTCGAGTTCAAGACAAAAGTATTCGAATAGTATACCGAATGGATGGGGATTTCAAGGCGGCAAGCCGTCGATAGAAAAAAACATCCGACAGATTTGGATTCAGGAGATTACTGGAGTAATAATCTAAACAGGTCGTCAAGCTCCTTACAACTGCTCAATTTTTCGCTCATTTTCTCGCTCTTGCACTTGCTCTTAATCTTGCTCTTGCTCTCAATCCTAATCCTAATCTTAATATAGAACACAGCGCGGCCATTGGCCGCAACTAAATTATATCAAACCACAGAGACACTGCGGACCGGTTTGATATACATGAAGAACATGAAGACCATGAAGAACATGAAGGGGTTTTTCCAAATCGCTATCGCTATCGAAATCGGGGAAATTCGATTTCACCATCTGTAGTTTAAAAACGGACTTCCGGGGAACTCGAGTTTTGCAGTTTTGGTTTTCGTGCACGTGAACGTACACGTGCACGTGCACGGCATTTGTTTTTAAAGCTCCTTTCTTCAAAAAAAACGCCGCGCAGCGGGGTAAATAGCTTTTTACGAGTTCATCAAATCGGGACTTCCAAGGAACTCGCTATTTCGGGATGGGACTTTTTTTCGTTGTCATTTTCGCTGTCATTGTCATTGTCGTTGTCGTTGTCGTAATCGCCGTTTCTCGAGTACGATTACGACAACGACAACCATTTCGCTATCGCTTCACTGACAACGAGAAAAGCTAAGAAGCATGGAAAGTTCCTACCTGCAAAAACGCCGTGCAGCGGAGTTGGTCAGCTTTTCAGGAATCCATTCAGATTAAGATGAAGAAGAAAGATTAAGATTAAGAGCAGGAGCAGGAGCAGGAAAGGTCGTTTCCTGCAACTTGCTGGCCTGGGCGATTACAGAAGCGGTTCAAAAAAATCGTTTCCTTTGTCATCGACGATGATAAAGGCGGGAAAATCCTTCACCATGATCCGGTAGACCGCCTCCATTCCCAATTCGGGATAATCGATCACTTCGACTTCCGTGATGCACTCTTTGCCCAGGCGGGCCGCCGGTCCGCCGATGGAGCCGAGATAAAAGCCGCCGTTTGCTTTGCAGGCATCGGTGACCTGCCGGGAGCGGTTGCCTTTGGCAAGTGTGATTAACGATCCGCCATTTTCCTGGAAGATGGGAACATAGGGGTCCATGCGCGCTGCCGTAGTGGGGCCGAAGGACCCGGAGGCATAACCTTGCGGGGTTTTGGCCGGCCCTGCATAATAGATGATGTGATCTTTCACATACCAGGGCAGGTCGCCTTCCGTTTGCAGGCGTTCATGGATCCGGGCGTGGGCGATATCCCGAGCCACTACAATCGGTCCGTTTAACAGCAATCGGGTGGTCACCGGGTATCGGGTCAGTTCGTTGCGGATCTCGTCCATGGGGCGGTTCAGGTCAAGGGAGACCGCAGCGGCTTCAATTTCCGGGGGGGTTGGAAGAAACCGGGCGGGATCCAGGTCGAGTTGTTCGACAAAAACGCCTTCCGGAGTGATTTTTGCCCGGATGTTCCGGTCGGCGCTGCAGCTGACCCCGATGCCGACAGGACATGATGCCCCGTGACGGGGCAGTCGGATGACCCGGATATCGTGGCAGAAGTATTTGCCGCCGAACTGGGCGCCGAGACCGAACTGCTGCGAAACAGACAGCAGTTCGGCTTCAAGCTCGATGTCCCGGAAGGCGTGCCCGTGTACGTTTCCAGCTGTCGGCAGTGTGTCGAGGTAACCGGCTGACGCAAGTTTGACGGTTTTAAGAGTGCTTTCCGCGGATGTGCCCCCGACGACTATGGCCAGGTGATACGGCGGACAGGCCGCCGTGCCCAGCGATTTCATCTTATCGGTAAGAAAGGAAACCAGCGTCTTCGGGTTTAGAAGCGTCTTGGTCTGCTGGAACAGGTAGGTCTTATTGGCCGATCCGCCGCCCTTTGCGATGAACAGAAACGAATAGGCGTTGCCGTCTGCTGCATGGAGCTCGATCTGCGCCGGCAGGTTGCAGCCGGTGTTTTGTTCGTCATACATGGAAAGGGGGGCCTGCTGGGAATAGCGCAGGTTGTTCTTCGTATAGGCGTTGAACACGCCGAGCGAAAGAGCGGCCTCGTCATTTCCCCCGGTCCAGACCTGCTGTCCCTTTTTGCCGATCACGATGGCCGTGCCGGTGTCCTGGCACATGGGAAAGACATATTCGGAAGAGATGACCGCATTCTTGAGCATCTCGAGGGCCACATACCGGTCGTTTTCCGAACTTTCGTCATCTTTGAAAATGGCTGCCAGCTGCTGGAGGTGACGCGTCCGATAAAGATGGGCCACGTCGGTGAAGGCGGTTTCGGCAAGCAGCGTCAATGCGTCGGGCGAGACGGTCAGTATGGGGGTGCCGTTGAAATCGTTTTCCTGGACAAATTGGTCTGTAAGCTGACGGTATTCGGTGGTATCCAGACCCGTCGGAAACATCGGCTGGTAATGGAATTCGACCATGGGGAGGCTCCTTGGTTCGGGTAAAAAAGATCAAATACATGATCAAAAATACCCCATCCGGTTTCGAATCTCAAAACAAATCTGATGGCGAAGGAACTCAGACGCCAATCCAGGCCGGCCGCTGACCGGCGTAGGGGCAGGCCC
>JAGXHH010000178.1 GCA_024636355.1 Desulfobacteraceae bacterium
ACAGGTCGAGGCCGCCGCAGTCTTCAGGGGCGAGAATCCCGCGCTCAGAGAGATCCATGGCAAAGGCGATGACGTTTGCCGTTGAAATGATATCGATTCCGAGCCGGGTGCACAGGTTGTCAAGTCGGACCAGTGCTTCCAGATCCTCCAGGCCGCACTTGGCCCCAAGGTTCATTATCGATTCGAATTCCGGCCGGGATCCGATCGCTACCTTCCGGGGCGCCTTTTTAAACCCGAGTTCGGCCTTGCAGCGGACCGGGCACCGGTAACATCCCCTCGACCGGACCTTGTGCGCATCGAGCTGCCTGCCGTCGATGCGATCGATCGACTTGACGCGGTTTTCCCTGAAATTCCGGGCGGCGACGATCCCGAGATCATTGGCCCAGGTGACGTACCCTGCTCCCCCATACCGGGAAAAATCGGGAAATTCAGCGGCCGCTCGTATGTCCGAAACGTATTTTCGGATCGCCCCGCGCCCATCGGAAGAGATTTCATCGTGCGGATGCCGGGGGTCGTTGACCACGACGGCCTTCAGGTTCTTCGATCCCATGACGGCCCCCATGCCGGTGCGGCCGGCGGCATGGTCCGTGTCCGTGACGATGCAGGCGAACTTGACCCCGTTTTCCCCACCCGGCCCGATGGCCATGACCTGGAGCTTGTCATCGGCGAGTTCCGTCCGGAGGCGCTGTTCAGTCTGCCAGGTATCGAGTCCCCACAGGTGCGCAGCAGGGCGGATCTGCACCCCGTCATCCCCGATATACAGGTAGACCGGCGCATCAGCCCGGCCACGGATGATAAGGCCCTGTATGCCGCAACCCCGCAGGCGGACGCCGAAATGGCCGCCCACGTTGGAACTTCCCGGAAGGCCGGTCAGGGGAGAAAGCGCATTGACATGGACCCGGGAGGATGCGGGTGCGGTTTTGCCGGTCAGCAGTCCGCAGGAAAAGAGGAGCGGATTTTCAGGACCCAGGGGGTTTGTCGCCGGTGAGAGGTGCTCATAGAGCCAGGCAATATTAAAGCCGCGCCCGGCCAGGTACGTTTTTGCGCCGTTTTCGGGAAAAGATCCAGAGTGGCAGGTTCGATCGGTCAGGTTGATTTCGAGGAGTTTACCAAGTTTCAGCATTAGCGGTTATTGCCAGACAATAAAAAAGCGTATAGCGAACATTCGGATCGATAATAATCATTTCATCAGCGGATGGAAAGCCTTTTTGACTGCAGGTAGCCAGAAGCCAGAAGCCAGAAGAACTTCGGAGGTCGCTCCGCTCCTTCTGATTTAACAGGATTGACTGAGCCGAAGGCGAATGCCTCCTTCTGGCTCCTGGATTCTGGCTCCTGGCTCCTGGCTCCTGGATTCTGGATTCTGGATTCTTTCTTTTATTCTTATCCCATCCCATATTTCTCCCGCAGATGCTCCGACAGCCGCTTGACCGTGGCAAAACCTTTTTCCACGGTCTTTTCGATGTCCGGGTTGACAAGGCAGCAGGTGGCGGGCGACAAAAGACTTTGTGAAAGCAGCTGTTCCCTGTCGATCCCTTTTTTGCAGAGCCGTTGCCATGCGGATTCCAGAAGTTTTTCCAGCGTTTCGATCGATTCCTTTTCATACGGTTCGAAATTGGTGGGAACGATCCCCCAGGACAAGATCCCGCCCCGGTCCAGGAACCGCTTGACTGCCGGTGCATAGGAGGAGAACACTTCGCCGTTGGTGTAAACGTCGAGCGACAGGATGTCCATGTCCTGGTTCAGCAGGAAATCCCAGTCCGGGTTTCCGCACAGGTGGATGCCCCGGGGACGGTCGATCATGGAGAAAAAGAGTTCCAGGTCGGCTTTCGCCTGGACATCGCCGTAGCCGGACATGGCCGAAAACAGGAACTGCAAGCCGGGCTCGTCCACATACATGAACGCGTTTTCGTTTTTCGCCTTGAGCCGGGCGAGCTGGACGTTGACCCGGCGTGCCATGAACTCGAACATGAACGGCCGGACCGTGTCGTCGAAAAGAATCGGCCGGTCGTTTTCGTCTATCACGTTGAACCCGAAGCTGATCGGCCCTTCGAGCTGCCCCCGGATGGCCGGCCGGTCTGAAAAATCAAGCGCCAGGAATCGGTGGTACACGGCCGAATAGGTGGTGCTGATATCGAAGAGTTCCGGATCATCGAAATTCGCCATCACCTCTTCGAGTTCGGCCATAAACTTGTCCATTGAAAATCTCAGCGTCCTGTTTTCCATGTCGAGCAGGATGCCCGGGAAATGCTCGGCCGCCTGGACGTACATATCCTCATAATAGTTGAGGCGCGGCAGCTGGGGCCAGTACGGGATGTCCATCGTCAGCGCCGTTTCCAACGCCCGGTCGATATCGGTGTGGGGCATGACGGCCATGGCCGTGGTCAGAAGTTTTCCGGGAATGGGCAAGTTGGGCCTCCTTATTTCTAAGATCTGGGGCGATTCGTGAATCGCCCCTACGAATGACCATTGCACAATGGCCTCACATTGTAGGGGCGGACCTGCGTGTCCGCCCATGTCGGATTGAAAACCCGATATGGGCGGGGATTATCCGCCCTGGGCGATTCGTGAATCGCCCCTACGAATGACCATTGCACAATGGCCTCACGCTGTAGGGGCGATTCACGAATCGCCCGTCTCCGATATCCTCAAGCAGCCGCTTTATCAGGCCTTCATCCTCAGCCACCAGTTCGGCAAACCGTTTGCCTTTGGTGCTGCCGCGTTTGTATTCGTCTATGCACCATTGAACAATGGCGACAACCGAATCTTCATCGTATATGCCGGGCAGTTCATCGGCCAGGCGCGGATGCCGGCCGAGTTTACCGCCCAGCAGCACGCGGTAGCCGTATCGGTCCACCGCTATGGCGCCCGTCGGACAAACCTTTGCGCACTGGCCGCAGGAAAGGCAGCGCTCCCAGTCGATTACCGGTTTCCCGGCGCAGGCGTCGAGCGAAACGGCACAATCTTTACAGGCGGTTTCACACGCGCCGCACATGGAACATTCCGCATCGGTGACGGCCGGCACGGCCGCGCCGATAATGCCGATATCTTTTATCTGGGGCTGGGAGCAGGCGTTGGGGCAGTCGGATAGCGTCACTTTGAAGTCGTGATGGAATTTGAGCGGACCGTTGACCTGCTGCTTTAAAAATTCGCGCAGGTTCGCGTTTTCAAGAAGCGATTCGATTCGTCGGGCCAGCCCCTCGCTGTCATTGGCCTTATGGGGGCACCCGCCCTGGCCGAAACAGGCGTCAAGCCGATAGCCTTTGACCTCTTCGTCCATATTTTTCATGTAATGGGCCTTGGCGGCCTGCACGTCCTCGATTGCCACCCGGTCCTTACCCGCCTGGCCGGCAAAGGCCTCCACCTTGGAACGGACCTTTTTCCGGACAAAAAAGGGTACTTTTTTAATAGCGGTTTCAGCTTCTGCTGTCCATTTCATGGGATTTACCTGTTTTTTATAATTATTCTTTTTATTCATTTCTCTCAAGCGGTACGCCACGCTCACGGAACGGCTCAAAAACCATTTTACCATGAAGAGCATGAAGAGCATGAAGAAGTCAAAGGCATATGATTTTCAGCTTTTGTGGGTTTCTTCCTGCTCTTCATGGTAAATTGAAAGGATCGGATCATTTCACCGTCATAGCCCATCAATTACATCGGATCATTTGCCATTTCCTTGACTTATATCAAGAGCCGGTTTAATTAATCTGGTTTGTCCCCCACCTTCACTTGAAAGGCCGTTTCAATGAAAGATTACCGGAAACTGTTATCCGAGTCCATTCTGTTCAATGAACTTCCCGAGGAGCACATCAATGCGATCCTCTCCATTGCCGTTGAAAAAAAAGCATCTTCGGGTGAACTGATCTTTTCCGACGGAGATCCCGGCAATGGTTTCTATATCGCAGCCGATGGCCTGGTAAAAGTCTATAAACTTTCGCCGGATGGCAAGGAGCAGATCCTGCACATGTTCGGCCCCGGAGAGCCGTTCGGTGAAGTGCCGGTGTTTTCCGGCAAAGCTTTTCCCGCCAATGCCGAAACGGTAAAGAAAAGCGACCTCCTGTTTTTTCCGAAACAGGCCTTTGTCAACCTGATCACCGAGAGCCCGTCAATAGCGTTAAATATGCTGGCGGTGCTTGCCAAAAGACTCCGGCAATTCACTGTCCAGGTGGAAAACCTTTCACTCAAGGAAGTGCCCGCACGACTTGCCGGCTATTTCCTCCTGCTTTCGGAAGAACAGGGGAATACCGAAATGGTCGAGTTAAAGATCTCCAAAGGACAGCTGGCCAGTTTTCTGGGGACCATCCCGGAAACCCTGTCCCGTATGTTAAAAAAGATGAGCGATCAGGGATTGATCGAAGTGGACGGCAGAAAGATTCGACTGGTCGATTTCGACGGCCTGATCGATCTGGCCGATTCCGGCAAACTGGATGCAAATGGGGCCTTCTGAGTGAAACGGCCGGTTTGAACGACTACCGCCTGTTTTTTCAATTGACAGAACAACCTGCTTATCACATAGTGGCAGTTACTGAAATGATCTAAACTTCGACGGGATGGAGAACGGCTATTGGAAAAAGAAGAATTCAAATGTTTCCGCCAGCGATTGCAGCGAACCCAGGAAACCATGGCCCAACTGCTCGGCATATCCGTCAAGGCGGTCCGCAGCTATGAACAGGGGTGGCGGCAGATTCCAAATTATGTGGAACGCCAGATGCTTTTCCTGGTCGCATTGAAGGAAAACGCCCTTCAATGCAATACTCCCTGCTGGGAAGTCATGGAGTGCCCGGACGAGCGCAAAACGAATTGCCCGGCATGGGAATTTAAAGCAGGAAGCCTCTGCTGGTTTGTTAATGGAACCATTCGGGAAGGTGCCGTGCAGGACAACTGGAGCGAAAAAATGGATGTCTGCCGTCACTGCAAAGCCTTCCCCCTGGTGCCACCCGACTCGAAAGGTTTGCCATGCCGACAGTCCTACCTGAAATCCTGTCCTTAAATATCAGCCGGAAAAAAGGCACCCGGAAAGATCCGGTCGAAGCTGTCGAACTGATAGCCGATTACGGCATTTCCGGAGATGCCCATGCGGGCGACTGGCACCGCCAGGTCAGCTTCCTGGCAAGTGAAGCCATAGAAACCGCCCGAGCCGCAGGACTCGATGTCTCCCACGGTGATTTTGCCGAAAATATCACCACCAGAGGAATCGACTGGTGCCGACTGCCGATCGGAACCCGGTTTCACCTCGGCGGCGCCACCCTGCTGGAAATCACCCAGATCGGCAAAACCTGCCACAAACCATGCGCTATTTATTATAAAATGGGCGATTGCATTATGCCCAAACAGGGCGTATTTGCCAAAGTGATCACCGGCGGGACCATCCGAGTCGGCGATACCATTCAGTTGCTTTGACCGGAACGGAACGTTTTACGGCAATGTCGCCGCCTACGGCCTACGCATCCAGCACAATGTCCGTCACCGGGACCGCCACACAAGGTAAAATCATGTTTTCTTCTTCGTCTTCGGGTTCCAACCCGTCGGTGAGCTCCATATCGACCCGCCCGGAGATGAGCCTGGTTTTACAGGTTCCGCAAACACCCGCCTCGCATTCGCTTTCGATTTCGATGTCATTGTCTTCCGCCAACTCGAGCAGGTTGGCGTAAATGTCGCTCCATTCTACTGTTCTGCCGGATTTTTTGAATCGGACTTTCAGCGCCATGTATTTCCTCCGTTTGTATTTTTGTATCAAACTGGCTGATGAAAGACGGTCTCACGATGCTTTCTGTTTTTTCGCGTATGACGCCGCCTCGAGTCCGGCCACACACCCCTCCCCCACAGCCTTGGCGACCTGCCAGGGCGGCCCGCAGATGTCACCCGCCGCATAAACCCCGGCGACATTGGTTTCCTGCTTTTTGTTCGTGACAATGTATTTCATTGTTTCCGGGTCAAGCGCCACCCCGAGACCGGCAGCCAGACCCACGGCCCCTTTTGCACCGAGTTCGATAAAAATGCCGGTCAGATCGATTGTTGTCCCGTCATCGAGAACAACCCCTTCTACAGCCGTTTCTCCAATAATTTCTGTAACCCTTTGCCCCTCATGCACAACGATTTCGCTTTCATTCAGCTTTTGGGCCAGTTGATCGATCACATCGAATGATGGACAGATCAGGTGCACCTGCTTCGCATAGAACAGCATGGTCAGCGCCTGTCTCTTATACACAT
>JAGXHH010000179.1 GCA_024636355.1 Desulfobacteraceae bacterium
ACCGTCTGGACCATTTCCGATATTTTCAACGCCATGATGGCCTGGCCCAACCTGATCGGACTGATCTTCCTGAGTCCCGTGGTTCTCCGGCTGACAAAAGAATACTTTTCCGATCCGAAGCGGGTTTATCCTTATAATTACGAAATTCCGCCACTCGTTGATCCTGCGGATCAGGAAGGTGGCGCCTGATGACAACACCGATACGCATCGGGGCACTGATCAGCGGCACCGGGTCGAACCTGGATGCCATTATGGCGGCCTGCGAATCCGGCGGGATAAACGGCCGGGTGGTCTTTGCCGGCGCGGACAACCCGTCTGCCGCCGGATTGAAAAAAGCGGAAAATCGCGGCATCCCGACATTCGTGGTCGACTATTCCGGGATCATCCGATCCTATAAGGCAGACCCGGACCCGGCCCGCCTGCCGGCCGACTTCAATGAAGCCGACATCCGCACCCGGCAGCACCTGGCAGGCGATTCCGACCGCCTCCGGACCTTCCTGCAAACCCGGGCCATTGCCGAAGCAGCGCTCCTGGAACAGATGGCCGCCTGTCCCTTCGACCTGCTGGTGCTGGCCGGTTTCATGCGAAACCTGACGCCGTATTTTATCGACCGGGTCAACACGGAAGAAAACCGGCCGCGCATCATGAACATCCACCCCGCGCTCCTGCCGGCATTTGCGGGCACGGACGGCTACGGCGACACGTTTCGCTACGGGTGCAGGATCGGCGGATGCACCGTGCATTTCATCGATTACGGGGAAGATTCGGGACCGATCATCGGCCAGCGCTGCTTTGCCATAAAAGAAGGCGACACCCTTGAGACGGTAAAGAAAAAGGGGCTGGCGCTCGAATGGGAACTTTACCCGGAATGCATCCGCCTGTTTGCGGAAAACCGGCTGCAAACGGTTAAAATGACCTGGACGCTGCCCGATGGAAAGGTCACGCAACGCAATGTGGTCCGGATCGTGGATTGATGGAATGGGATGAGAATGGGATGGAATGATGTGAAGTGAAACCTACATTTTCGGCATCGACAAACAAGGGCGGACACATAGGTCCGCCCCTACAAAAATTACTGTCTCACCCGTAGGGGAGGACCTGTGTGTCCGCCCAAATATTTTTTTTACCACAGAGGACTCAGAGGGCACAGAGAAGGGCTTATTTCACTCTTCACTCTTCATTGTTCACCGTTTTCACCCGCCCGCGCCGACCAGCTTGACCATCATCGGCAATGCCACAAACGTTCCCACCGCGCTGCCCAGGTTGGTAAACACCACGACCAGCAGAATCCGGGTGACCTTGTTTCTCCAGAATCCCCGCGCGCTCAAAATATCTTCCGGCAGGTCTTCCAGATCCCCCACCTTCGGCTTGCGCACAGAGGCTTCCACCAGGCCGGCCACCCAGCCGGCGGCGATCATCGGATTTAGGGACGTCAGCGGTGCGGCGAATACTGCCGTGACAATCGTTACCGGGTGCGCCAGGGCAATCACGGCGCCTATCCCGGCGAAGATGCCGTTTGCCAGAAACCACCAGATGATCATTTCCCGGCCGGTCTGCAGTCCGCCGTAAAAAAAACCGGCGATTACCAGCGCCACAATGATTCCCGGGATCAGCCATTTGATCAGCCCGACGGCTTTGCCTTTCGGCGGTATGGTTTCAAGGGGGACGATGTCGATCTCCTGATGGATGTACTCGCGAATGCCCGGCACATGACCGGCGCCGACCACCGCGACGATCCTGTCTCCTTCGGCATGCCGGATCTTTTGCGCAAGGTACTGGTCCCGCTCATCGATCAGGATCCGCCGGATCGACGGATGCGCCTTTTCCATTTCCGAAAGCAGGCTCTGCAGGATGTCCTCCTGCTTCATCTGCTCGATCGCTTCCTCGTCAATGTCGCCGACGCCGCCGAAGGACAGAATCAGCTGAAAAAACAGCTTCATCTTGTTCCACAACCCCGTGCTGCGCCATGTCCGGGAAAGGGTGACGCTGATGTCCCGGTCGGCCAGGCAGACGTTTGCGCCGGTGGCTTCGGCCGCATCGAGCGCCCGGATCATTTCCTCGCCGGGCCGGACCCCGAGTTTTTCCCCCACTTTTTTCTGGAATGCCGCCATCAGCAGGTTGATGAGCAGCAAAAAGGCTTTTTTCTCCCGGATGACTTTGACGATGTTCATTTCCCGCCACTGCGCACTCTGCCGGATCGACTGGTAACGCGACTGGCAAAGCTCAACGCATACGGTATCGGGCCGCTCCTCTTCGATGACCCGCGCCACCAGCTCTGCGCTCTCCCGTGACACGTGGGCCGTGCCCACCAGGACGACTTCCTTGCCGGCGACGGTGATACGCGTGATATTGGCATCGGTCTGTTCGGCCGGTTCCATTGTTTTATCCATCAGATTCATTCAGTTCTCCATCAGTTTAGATTCAGGACGTTACACGGTGTACAAATTTTAATGGAATTGTTCAAGTGAAGAAAGCAAGGAGGATGCAGAAAATCAACTTGTCCGGTCTGGTCGCAATAGACTCTGAAGGTGCAGGAATTGGCTCAAACAAAGCTGCTGTACCCCTATGACGGTGATGTTGATGGCACCGAAAAATTCATCTTGCATGCGTCTGGATTCGTTGCAGCGATTTGGTCTTATGTGTTATAGATATCGGGTGTATGCAGCAATATGGCAGATAGCGGTTCACAGTTCACGGTTTTAAATGCTCTTGCAGCAGACTTGCTTAACAAAAATAAAAAACTTGCATGTTGCAGCACAGGGACACTGGGGTAATTTTTCAAAATTGCCTTTCTTCGTGTCCTTTGTGCCTTTGTGGTTCAGACGGCGACCGGGCTTCCTTCTGGATTCTGGATTCTTGATTCTTGATTCTTTCGCCATTAACAAAAAGGGGATGTCATGAGAGAACGAATTATATACATTACACAGTTCGACCTTGAACGGCTCGAGGGCATTCTTGCCGCACTCGGCGAAGCCGATTATCGTGACCGACAGGATATAGAAGAGCTCGAAGCCGAACTCGAAGAAGGCAACGTGGTCGATTCCAAAGACGTCCCACCCAATGTCGTTACCATGAACTCAAAGGTGCGGCTGGTGGATCTCGACAACGACAAGGTCATGGAATACACGCTGGTATTCCCGAAAGATGCGGACATCAAAGCCGGCAAGCTGTCTGTCCTGTCTCCGATTGGTACGGCCATCCTGGGATATGCTGAAGGAGACATGCTTCAATGGCGTGTCCCGGGAGGCATTCGCGAAATCAAGATCGAAAAAATTCTGTATCAGCCGGAAGCCGCCGGAGATTACCACCTGTAGCCCTGAAACAGCCGGACCCGGACGCCTGCGCCCGGGTCCGGCTGTTATCGTCACCGTGTCCTGTTGCCCTACCCCTATGTCTTTCTACTGAACCCGAAAATCTTCTACAAAAATCACTTCACAGGCACCGCCCCCGGTATCAGTCCGGGACAGGGAGCTTTTCCATTTCATAGTGCCCGAACGAAACCAGGGATGTTTCGTCAAGATCAACCAAACAGCACATTTCGATTCATGGAATTTTTTCTTATACTAATTCGAAGGATTCTTTGATATGCCTTATCTATTCACTTTTTAAAACTACTTATAATTCCTCTGAAACCGGGTCGATTCTCTTATGCAATTGGTTATCAATACCCCCGGCACCTTCATCACTCAAAAAGACGGAATTTTTCGCCTTAAACAGGGAGAAAACCATTTCGACATCTCACCTGTAAAAGTCGAATCCATCGTGATGACCAACCAGGCAATGCTTTCCACCCAGGCGGTCTGTCTGGCACTTGAGCATAACATCGACGTCATCTTTTTGGATAATTTCGGTGATCCGGTAGGTCGGATATGGTTCTCCAAACTCGGCAGTACAGCCCTTATCCGGCGAAAACAGCTGGCAGCCGAAATACATGGGGAAACGGGTTTGAGCCTGGTAACCGACATGATCCGCCGGAAACTGGAAAATCAGCTTCGATTCCTGAAAAAACTCAAGTTCGCCAGGCCCGGCAAAGACGCGATCTTCGATGCCCCCATTTCTGTAATCACCGAAGCAATTTCCAACCTGCCGGATACGATTGCGGATGCCGATGAAAGCATCCGTAACCGCCTGATGGGAATCGAGGGCTCCGCCGGAAGGGCCTATTTCCAATGCCTGTCCCAACTGATGCCGGAGAACTACCGCTTCAACGGCCGGTCCCGGCAACCCGCAAAAGACCCCTTTAATGCTGTTTTAAACTACTGCTTCGGCATCCTTTACGGTCGGGTGGAAAAAGCCTGCATCCTCTCCGGCCTGGACCCCTATGTCGGATTTCTCCATACAGACAACTACAACAAGAAATCGCTGGTCTTCGACCTAATTGAACCCTTCCGCATTTTCGGCGAACAAGTGGCCGTCTACCTGTTCACCGGCCGCAAAATGAAAGACGACTACTTCGACATGACGGAAACCTCGGCAACTTTGAACCGGAGCGGCAAACCGGTAGTTATCGAAGCCATGAACACGCACTTGGATGAAACTGTCCGGTACCGCAGAAAAAATGTCAAGCGCCGGCACATCATCCAGCACGAGGCGCACCGGCTGGCGAATCTGCTGCTGGCAGACGAAAACGAGAAACGGCCCGACTGGTTGGAAATCAAAGAAATCTGATCCTGAAAAGGTGGAAAAAAATGCCGTCGATTCTCACTTGGATCATCTATGACATCGCGGAAAACAAAGCGCGAAGCAAGGTGGCTAAAGCCTGCAAGCAGGCCGGCCTGATCCGGGTGCAGAAAAGCGTTTTCCTCGGCCGCCTCGAATCGAACCGATTCGATGAACTCGGTGAAATCTGCCGGGACCTGATCGACGAAGAGAGCGACAGAATTTACCTCTTTCCCTTCTGCCAGGAGGATTTCCGGCGGATTAAAGTCCTCGGCCAGGGTTTTGACAAAAAACTGGTCAATGATGAAATCCTGGCAAAATTTTTCTGAGGCAATTGGAGGTCA
Source organism: Desulfobacteraceae bacterium (assembly GCA_024636355.1). Lineage (GTDB taxonomy): Bacteria > Desulfobacterota > Desulfobacteria > Desulfobacterales > Desulfosalsimonadaceae > JAGXHH01. The sequence continues at coordinate 5,004 of JAGXHH010000179.1, forward strand.
CAATTTGTGACCTCCAGATCATTTACAGTCAACCGGAAAGGTATTTCAATTCAAGAAGAGGACTCAAATGTCGGAAATGATTTCGTCAGAAGCCATTGCATCAAGAATCTATTTTATCCACGGTGTCAGGGTCATGCTCGACAGAGACCTTGCCGAATTATACGGAGTTGAGACAAAGGTCTTAAAACAGGCTGTCAGACGAAATATCGCTCGATTCCCCTCCGATTTCATGTTCGAGATGAGTACAGAGGAATTCCCCAACTTGAGGTCACAAATTGTGACCTCAAGTTGGGGAGGAGCCTGGGTTTACGGTAAAAGAACAAGAGGCGCGATACAGCAGCAAGCTTTGACAAACACAAACTTGAATGATATATTGAAAATGTAAAGAAAATTTAAAATGCATGCTGTTTTCAATTAAATGGAACAATTTAAAATGTATGCTAAAGTATCAAAAAAAGGGCAAGTCACCATTCCCAAGGCGATCAGAAAAAAACTGAACATCGGACAAGACAGCGCCGTCCTATTCGTCATCGAAAACGGGGAGGTAAAACTAAAAGACGTCCCCTCCGGATCACCTGAAGAACTAGCCGGCAGCCTCAGGGAGTATGCCGAAACATATGAACCGCTGGATGAAATCAGATTAAAAATTCAAGAAGATCTCGCTAAAGAAATAAATAAGGAGCATGACAATGGATCATGAAAATTAAAAAAGAACTTGTTATAATATTTTTTATATGTATGATTTGAATATGGCATCCAAACCAACAGGGATTGAAATTATGTTTGATTCGAATGTGAGTTTATCCACCTAAAACAAGGTTAAAACTCGAACCTATAATATGGATGCTTGAAATGACGTCTCAAAAAACAATCTATCTGATCGATACAAATGTAATTCTCCGCTACCTGCTCGATGACCATCCTGAATTCAGCCCTAAAGCCGCACGCTTCATGATGAAGGTCGCAAATGCCGAAATAAAAGCCGAAATTCTGGATGTTGTCTTAATCGAATGTATTTACGTCATGGAAAAGCATTACAAAATTCCGCGCAAGGTCATTGTCAACCGCCTGGCCCGAATCATCGGTTTTGACGGGATTGTCACTATCAACAAAGTGATACTGATAAATGCCCTGCTGACATATCAAAAGCATGCCATTGATATCGTGGATTGCCTCTTGCACGCCTATTCTTCCAAGACGAAACCAGTGGTTTCCTTTGATCGGGATTTTGAAAAATTAAATACCGAGGGATTCAATCTGCACTAAGACAAATCGAAGTCATCATCCGAGTTAATCGATACATACCTGCAAAGGATATTCCCATGTTCCAAAAGCTTTCCGAGTACAGCAAGCTCCTTCCCGTTTCGGATTTGATTGAGTATTTGAATGAAGGAATGCCTGAAATTTACGACCGCGGCCTTGCCATCTGCTTTGATGAAACCGGGACATATCATTCCGTCAAAGTCTTGCATTCAAGGCAAAATGTAATTTACCGCTCGGGTCCTTCCAATGGAACAGATTACACCCCCTGCTGCAAACTTGCCAAAACCACGGATAAACGCCTGCTGAAGGCCACTAAAAGCCTTCTGGAATCCGGTGAATTGCCTCCGCCTGAAAAGCAATGGCTGGAGGCCACCATCGACAGTTATGAACAGATTATAGAAAAGATCTGGGAAGAAGTGGAGGTCCAGTCTAAAAACGCGCAAATCGACGGAAGATCACACCGGGGGTATGCCTTCTGGGCCAAAATCATAAACGGCAATGTATCGCCCGTCTATGAATGGGATGCCGCAAAACACCATATGAAGACCTCAGTCCTGGCCAACTGGGAGATGCGCGGTGGCTACAGTGAAAAGGGGACATGCTTTGTCTGCGGCCAGAATGATAAGCCGGTGTTCGGAAATTTTTCCCTTCTGGCCTGTTACAACCTCGATAAGATCGGCAGCATTGCCGGGGGATTTAAGGAAACAAACGGGGTAAAAAATTTTCCGGTATGTGAAGAATGCGCCATGCGTGTGTCCGGTGCCGTCATCCGCATTCAGAGTGATCTGACCAGCGCCATGGCCGGTCAGAGCTACATGGTACTTCCCTACAGCAACTCGGAAGAAGTCCGGGAAGAGATGAAGCACCTGCTGACCAAGAGCGCCGGGCGATTTAAACTGTCAAACAGCAAGCAATTCGATCTGCTGGCCCAGGAAGAGAATTTTCTGGAAGATTTTAAAGGTCTTTCCGATCAAATGGCCTTTGCCCTGATATTTTTCAAGCAGGAGAATGCGGCATGGCGCATCCAGGCGGAGGTTCAGCAGGTTCTACCCAGCCGGATGAAGGCCCTCCATGATGCCGGCAGGCAGATCCAGTCGGCAGCCGACTTGATCCAAACAGGCAAAAATGAAGAAGAAAAACCGATAGAAGTGAATGCGCAACTGATCCGCAATTTTTCCGAAGCCTCCGAAAGCAAAAGCGAGGAAGTTTTCCGTTCCTGGCTTGTTGCCCTGTTTGAGCAGAAGCAGGTCGGCTATCGCCAGTTTCTGCATCACCTGGTCAACCGGATCATCTCGGTCGGCAGAAAAGAGAGTGCCAAGCTTAATTGGACGTTGCGTCAGGCATGGGCCTTTTATCGCTATGCCTGTCTGACGCAACTTATCACCCCGAACAAAAAAGGAGTTGGTATGGAAGGTGTCGTCCCTGCAAGCCCCTATGGGCAATACATCACCGAACATCCGGAATTTTTCGACTGCCCGGAAAAAGCAGTGGCATTCCTGACCGGGTGCTACATGTCGGTTGTCACCAGCGTTCAATACTCCAAACGGAAAAGCAGCCCGTTTGCCAAAAAATTCGTGGGGCGTCTTTTACCGCGCAATCATTTGAAACGGCTATACAGGGAAGGACATGACAAACTGGCACAGTATGATGCGCTGGGATTCGTTGCAAAAACCATGGACCCTGACCTTGCTCAGGCCTGGGTTGAATGCGGAGAAGACTGGAAAATCACCAACGAAGAAGCCACTTTTGCGTTTACCATCGGCTACAGCCTGGAATCCCGAATCAGGGCACTTTCCAACAATAACAAATTGGCAGAAATCACCGAGCAAGTCGAGGAGGCCGAAATTAATGAGCCCAATTAAAAATCGTTATGAAATCCTGTTTCTCTACGAAGCAAAAGACTGCAATCCCAACGGGGATCCTTTGGACGAAAACCGGCCCCGCACCGATCCGGAAACCGGTGAGGCGACTATTACGGACGTTCGGATCAAGCGAACCATACGGGATTTTTTCCTGGCAAGCGAACCGGATGTGGAAAAAAGAATCGAAAACGGGACCGAAATTCTGATCCGCGATACGCTCAAGCCGGACGGTTTCCTGTCACAGGGTAAAGACCGGGCGGAAAATTTCATTGATGAAGCCGTAAAAGAAAAAAAAGGGACCGAAAAATTAGATGCGCTCCAGAACTCCATCTTGAAAAAGTGCATCGATGCCCGCCTGTTTGGATGCGCCCTTCCCATGGGGAAAAACGAACCTTCATTAAAGTTGACCGGCCCGGTCCAATTTATGCCGTTTAACCGCAGCCTGCACCGGGTTTCACCGCAAATGGTGCAGCAGACCGCCGCTTATGCCGGATCGGCCACTGCAACACAGAAATCGTTTGCCGAAAGATGGCTCCTGCCCTATGCCATCATCGGGGTTTATGGCGTTGCCAACGAAAATGCGGCCCGCACGACCGGCATGAGCGAAGAAGATCTGAATAAGCTGCTGGATGGGCTCTGGCGCGGCACAGCGGATCTCAATACGCATTCAAAAATAGGCCATGATCCCATGTTGCTGGTGGTGGTTGAAAATCAGAAAGGTTTTAAAACCGGTGCACTACATCACAGAGTTAAAATGACGGAGCAACCCGAGGAAGAAACCACCATCCGGAGTGCGGAACAGTTTTGCATCGACTTATCCGCATTACTGGATGCATTGAAGCAAAACGAAAAAGTGGTCTCAATTCGAGTCCTCCAGAATTCCAGGCTTCGCACAAAAGATGGAGAAACAGAGGCGGCCGCACTCGATCTGTTCACAAAAAGGGGCATATCCGCTGCAAAACTGGAGCTATAGGCGATGCGAACGCTGGTCTTCGATATTAAAGGCGATTACGGCCATTTCAAAAAACCCTATTCCCCCATGAGCCCGGTCACCTTCTCGTTCCCACCGCCTCCGGCGGTCCTGGGGCTTATAGGTGCGGTTCTGGGCCTGCCGAAGGAGCAATACCATGAAAAACTTGACTGGGAAAAGGTGATGATCGGGGTGCGCCTGCTCTCCCCCGTCCATGTTTTCCGTACGGCAATCAACCTGCTCAATACAAAGGACGGCACGGATAAATACCTGCGGCCCCGCGCCCACGCCAATACGCATATCCAGGTCAATTTCGAATTTTTAAAGAACCCGGCTTTCCGGATATTCGTCGCGGGACTCTCTTCTTCTATGCATGACCGATTAAAACATTTACTGGAAGGGCAACAATCCGTTTTCACCCCGGTGCTCGGACTTGCCCAGTGCCTGGCCGATATCGGCTGGGTGGGGGAGACAAACGCCCGGAAGGTCACGGAGAAAGCAGCAACCATCAGTTCGGTCATCTCACTGAACGACGGCATTTCTCCCAGATACAAACCGGGCATGCGTTATCACCGGACCCGGATCCCAGCGGTTATGGACGGCCAACGCATCGTTCATCGCTATCAGGAAATCCTGCTGACCGAAAACGGCAGCCCAATTGAATGCAATTTGAACGGTGAAATCGGGGTATACCGGGTGGGTGATGAAACCGTTTCCTTTCTATAATGCGCTCGCCCATGAAAATGATCCGCTCCCGGACCACCTTTTAAGGGTAGCCGAATCGGCAGAGATGAATGCACTTACGGCCGGCGAAGAAATTGCCCGAATCGCATTTCTATCCGGACTGGTGCACGACATCGGCAAAGCCACGCCTTATTTTCAGGTTGATCGGCTGAAAAAGAAAAAAAAGAATCCCCGGACCGCCCATTCCGAATGCAGTGCCTGCATAGGATGGCGGATCACCGAAGTATTGGATTTGCCCTTATGGATGCGCCTGTGCATCTTCATTGCCGTATTACGGC
>JAGXHH010000180.1 GCA_024636355.1 Desulfobacteraceae bacterium
CTACCCGGGCTCGATCGGCTCGACCTCGGCACTCTGCTCACTGATCGGGGCCGTTATTCTCATCGCTGTCGGGATCGCCAGTTACCGGGTTATCCTCGGCGGGGTCATCGGCCTGCTGGCAACGGGATGGCTGCTCAATTTCTTTGCCACCCCCCAGAACCCGCCCTGGTTTGCCATTGATCCGGTTTACCACCTGGTGGCCGGCGGATTTGCTTTCGGCATCGCCTACATGGCCACCGACCCGGTCACCGGGCCGGGAACAGACCGGGCCAGATGGGTATATGGCTTCCTTATCGGGGCGCTTACCGTACTCATCCGGGTCGTTAACCCGGCGTTTCCCGAAGGGGTGATGCTGGCCATCCTGTTTATGAACATGTTCGCCCCTTTGATGGAGTATGCTGAAACCCGGTCCCATATTAAGAAGAGGATTCCAAATGTCTGACGGGTTTTCAGAAAAATCCGACTGCTGCGTTGCAGCCGGACCGGGCGGGTTTGAAACCCGCCCCTACATTGCATTGTGCGAGATGATCAACAATGTCTGACATGATGAAAACAATCGTATTTGCCGTGGTCATGTGCGTCGTGTGCGGCCTGCTGCTGACGGCGGCCGCCACCGGCCTGCAAGATATCCAGGAGCGCAATGTCGAAAACGACCGCCGGAAGAACATCCTTAAGACCGTCGACCTGATTTCACCCGAAAAACAGTACAGCCCGCAAGAAATCGAACAGATCTATAAAGACAACATCGTCCAGTACGGGGTTACCGAAACCGGCGTTATCGTCGATCCGGCCGCAATCCCGAAAGAGCGGGTGATGCCGATCTATCTTTATGAGAAAAACGGAAAAATCCAGGACTACATCCTCCCGATCGAAAGCCAGGGACTCTGGGGCAAGATCTACGGCTACATGGCGCTGGAAGACGACGGGTCGACTGTGGCCGGGTTTACCATCTACCAGCATTCGGAAACCCCGGGACTCGGCGGGGAGATCGAGAAGCGCTGGTTCCAGGATAATTTCGCGGGCAAGAAGATCCTCGACAGAGACGGTCAACTGGTGTCGATTAAAATCGCCAAGGGGGAAGCGGAAAAACTGCCCGAACCAAAACAACCCCATTACGTCGACGGGATCAGCGGCGCCACGCTGACCGGCCAGTACCTGACGGAAGGATTGAAAAAGACGCTTTCCGAATACGAACCCGTATCGGTCGCATTCCGGAAAAACCGGCTGCGCTGCCGAATTCAAACAGAAGAACCATGGTGCGAAGAAGATGCTGCTGACACGAACTAAGGCGTTTAAAACGTTTGCCGTACCGGCATGGGACAACAATCCGATCAATGTGCAGATGCTGGGCATCTGCTCGGCCCTGGCGGTTACCGTTCAGCTCAAAACCTCATTTGTCATGGCCCTGGCCATGACCTTTGTGCTGGCGACCTCGAGCCTGATCATTTCAATCATGCGGCGGGTGATCCCGGGAAATATCCGAATTATCGCAGAACTTGCGGTCATCGCATCCCTGGTCGTCCTGACGGATGAATTTCTCAGGGCCTACTTCTATGACATCAGCAAGCTCCTTTCGGTCTTCGTGGGACTGATCATCACCAACTGCATCATCCTGGGGAGGGCCGAGGGATTTGCCATGTCCAATCCGCCGCACCTGGCCTTTATCGACGGCCTGGGAAACGGGGCCGGCTACGCATCGGTCCTGCTCTCGGTCGGATTCTTACGGGAATTGTTCGGTTCCGGAAAAGTGTTTGGCTTTAGCGTAATCCCGGAATCGTTTTATGCGGCCGGCTACGAGGACATGGGCTTCATGCTGCTCGCCCCGGCAGCGTTTATCATCATCGGCTTGATGGCCTGGCTCCAGAAGTATTTGATACTTCGAAAAGACCAGTGAGGCGCGGGGGGGCGATTCGTGAATCGCCCCTACGGATGAACAGCGGAATGATGTAGGGGCGATTCACGAATCGCCCTTCCTGTCGGGTTGAAAACCTGACCCGTCGGAATGTGAAACCAAACCAGGAAAGAAACGGGATAATTTTCAATGGTCGACTACGTCAGTCTGTTTCTAAATTCGGATTTTGCCGGCAATATTCTGCTGGCCTATTTTTTAGGCATGTGTTCCTTTGTGGCGGTTTCCAAAAACCTGAACACGGCCATCGGGCTCGGCTTTGCCGTGATTTTCGTTTTGACCATCACCACGCCGGTCAACTGGCTGATCTTCCACCACCTGCTGGCGCCGGGGTCTCTGGCCTGGGCCGGGCTGCCCGATATCGACCTTAGTTTTCTGAAACTCATCATCTTCATCTCCGTCATCGCCGCCATGGTCCAGGCCATTGAAATGGTTATCGACCGGTTTTCCGCCGCCCTGTACGCCAATCTTGGCATCTTCCTGCCGCTGATCGCGGTAAACTGCGCCATCCTGGGCGGCTCCCTGTTTATGGTGGAACGCAACATGACCTTCATGGATTCCGTGGTCTACGGGTTCGGCGCCGGGGTGGGCTGGATGCTGGCCATCGTGGCCATGGCCGCCGCCCGGATCAAGATGCGATATGCGGACTTGCCGACCGGGCTCGACGGGTTTGCCATCACCATGATCGTCACGGGTCTGATGGCCATGTCGTTTATGCTTTTTTCGGGAATCACCATGTAGCAAATGGGGGCATTTTGATCTATTTCGTCAGCCTGACCGTTTTTACCGCAATCATTCTGCTGCTCGTCCTTTTGCTGCTGCTCATCGAAACCAAGGTGATCCGGAAAGGCGACCGCCATATCATCGTCAACGGGGAACGGGAAAATCCGCTCACCGTCCCCATGGGCACCTCCCTTCTCGGCGCCCTGGTCAGCAATGCAATCTACCTGCCATCCGCCTGCGGGGGAAGCGGTTCATGCGGTCAATGCCGGTGCCGGGTCGTCCACGGTGGCGGCGATATCCTCCCCACGGAACTGCCCCACCTGACCCGGCAGGAAAAAAAGGAGAATATCCGCCTCGCCTGTCAGCTCAAGGTCCGCAGCGACATGGAAATCGAAATTCCCCCGGAAATTTTTTCCATAAAAAAATACGCCGGCACGGTCGCTTCCAATAAAAACATCGGTACCTTTATCAAGGAACTGGTCATCGCGCTCGATGATCCGGTAGAATTCCAGGCCGGCCAGTACATGCAGATCGATATTCCCGAATATGCGCTTTCGTTTTCCGAATTCGATATCGACCCCATATTCCGGGATTCCTGGGATCAATTCGAGCTCTGGCAGCTCAAGGCGCGAAACGATGAACCGATTTACCGGGCCTATTCCCTTGCCAATCCACCGGCGGAAAACCGGCGACTGGTCTTCACGGTACGCATCGCCACACCGCCGCGGGAACCCAAAGGCGTCCCGCCGGGTATCGGTTCTTCCTATATTTTCAGCTTAAAACCCGGGGACAAGGTGACCCTGAGCGGCCCCTACGGCGATTTTCTGGTCAAGGAAAGCGACCAGGAGATGTGCTTCCTGGGCGGCGGCGCCGGCATGGCCCCGTTGCGCAGCCAGATCCTCGACCAACTGCTCCGGGTAAAAACGGACCGGAAGATCACCTACTGGTATGGCGCCAGAAACCGCAGGGAAATGCTCTATGACGAAGAGTTGCGGAAATTAGACGAACAATTCGATAACTTTTCGTACTACGTGGCGCTGTCCGAACCGATGGCGGACGACGTCTGGGACGGGCTGACCGGCTTTATTCACCAGTGCGCCCATGATGAACACCTGTATCCCCATTCCGATCCTTCGGAAATCGAATACTATCTCTGCGGGCCGCCCATAATGATCGAAGTCACTTTAGAGATGATCGACAGTCTCGGGGTGGAATTGGACATGATCGCATTTGATGAATTTTCCTGATCCGGCCATTTCGCTGCATATTTAAGATTCCAGACGATCCACCCACCTGATATTTCAACCTTCCGTTTACAGCCGAATACCCGGAAACAGTCGTTTTATCTACACTTCGGATTATTTTAGTACAACTTCATAGTAGAAAAATACATTCGCTGCCCATTGTTTCCCCCGCCTTCCTTGTGTTAAATATGTTTACACTCCGGAATTGTGTTTACACTCCAGATCGACGCACACCCGATCGCTTTTATAAAAGAAAGTTGCCGGGCGGTCCTCCGGCCGTCAGTGATTTCAGGTCCGCGTGTGAAAGGGAACAGGATGTCGGCAGTTATTTTCCCGGAATCGTCCGATAATGCGTCACAAAGGAAAGCAAATGGTTAAAAAACGAAAAATCATTCTGCCGGAAAAGCCGGAGGTGTTAAACCGATTGCAGAAAAAGGTATCGGAATATCAGAACCGGCTCATGAAGAAGAATTCGTCGGACAATCCGGCGGCCCTGTATTCAACTTTGACGGGTTACAAAGCCGTGATCGCCAAGCGCCTGATACAGCGGGGACAGGTTGACACGTATGTCTTGTCCAAGGAGTTGCAGGAGGAATACGGGTTCATCGATTTCCGCGCCTTCAACGACGCCGCCGGCGTAATCGAAGATTACTGCAGAACCGGCGGTAAAAACGTCAGAAAGGGAACCGGGTTTTAAATTCTACATTTTCGAGATCACACCGGTGGGAAGCACCTTCAGGAGACGGCCCACCAGGTTCCACGGGTAGACCGGCACCGTCGAGGATTTAACCTTCTTTTCGATCAGCCGGGCGATTATCTCAGCCCCTTTTTCCACGCTGATCAGAAACGGCCGGTTGGGCAGCTTGTTGTTCAAAGGCGTGTCGATATAGCCGGGATACAGGACGGTGATGTCGATATTTTTGCTGTAAAGCTCTGCACGCATGGCCTCCATGTAGATGGCCAGACCCGCTTTGGAAGCACTGTAAGCGGAACTCCTGGGCATGCCCCGGAAAGCGGCCACCGAAGAAACCCCCACGATATGCCCTTTGCCTTTCTTCAAAAAATAGGCGGCCGCCGCATCCATTGTGGCAATGGCGCCGATAAGATTGATTTCAATGGTTTCCCGGGCCTTTTCAAATTCATCTTTGCCGACCCGTTCCCCGAGAGCGATCCCCGCATTGGCATAGACGATGTCGATTCCGCCGAGCTCCCCGGCCATTTCCCTAATGGCGGCAGGTACTTCATGGTAATGGGTGACATCGAGCGTTCTGACCGCAACAGCCGGCGGCGAGTGCTTCTCGTTGATCTCATCCCGGATCTGCTTGAGTTCGTCCATTCTGCGCCCGGTCAATGCCAGTGAATAGCCTCTTTTCGCCATCTCAAAGGCAACCGCCCTGCCGATTCCCGACGAGGCGCCGGTAATAAAAATGGATTCTGCCATGCTCTCTCTCCCGTTTTAAAAATTTAAATGCACAACGCCATCGAATTGTGACACGTCCGTTATACTCATGCCACACGCAGCCGTTATCTTCCCTCTTGTTTAAATGCGGATTCGAATACCGCTCACTTTCGCACAAACATACAGGCGGCGAATCCGAAGCGTCAACTTAAAAAAGAGGAACTCCCATGAACGAAACGTCAGGCATTGCGGTCGACCTGCATGTCCACTCGAAACTTTCCAAACGCCCCTCCCAGTGGATTCTGCAGAAAATCAACTGCCCGGAAAGTTTCACCGAACCGGCCGGCATTTATGCCATGGCACGGAAACGGGGCATGGACCTGGTCACCATCTCCGACCATAACTGCATTGAAGGCGCTCTGGAGATCGCCCACCTGCCGGGTACCTTCATCAGCGAAGAGATCACCGCCTACTTCCCCGAAGATGGCTGCAAACTCCACGTACTGGCCTTGGATATCACCGAGGCTCAGCACGAGGACATCACCCGGGCCCGGCAGAATGTCTATGAACTGACAACTTACCTGAATGAGAACCGGATCCTTCATGTACTGGCCCACCCGCTGTTTAATCTCAATCACCTGTTGACCCTGGAAACATTTGAAAAAATGCTGCTGCTGTTCAATGCGTTCGAACTAAACGGGGCACGGGACGAGCGCCTGAACCAGGTGCTCAAAACGCTCCTGGCAAACCTGAGCCGGGCCGATATCGAGCGACTGGCAGATAAACACAACATCACCCCGGTCGGGCCGACCCCCTGGGTCAAATCGATCACCGGAGGCTCAGACGACCACTCCGGTCTCAATATCGGCCGCCGGTATACCCGGGCTCCCGGCGCCATCGACAAAACAGGTCTGTTCAATGCAATCCGGCAGGGGAATGCTGAAGTCTGCGGCCAGCCGGCCACCCCGAAGACCATGGCCCACAATCTCTATGGCATCGCCTATCAATTTTACAAGTCGAAGTTCAACCTGGGCCGTTACCAGAACAAGAACATGGTGGTCCGCTTTGCCGATGCCATGCTGACCTCGGCCGGTGCGGAACACAGCATACTGAATCGACTCTATGATTTCATGGGCAGCCACAGGTCTGTCTTTTCGATTTTCAAGGCCCGGGAAGCCGGCCTGATGCAGATCATCGAAAAAGAGACCCGCACCATCATAACCGAAAACCGGCATTTCCAGGATCGGATAAACAATGCCGCAACAAGTACCGCTGACATTGAAGACGATTGGTTTGCCTTTGTCACCGAGGCTACCGACCGGATCATCCGCCACCTTGCCGACACCACCCTGGACAGCCTGGCCGGTGCCCGGCTGTTTAACATTTTTCAGACCATCGGGTCAGCCGGATCGGTCTATTCGCTACTGGCCCCCTATTTCATGGCCTACACATTTTATTCCAAGGATCGTGAGTTTGCCTCCTCCTGTCTCAACTCCTTTTCTCCGGAACCCGCATCCACCGGATCTGATTCACCCCGGGTGGCGATCTTTACCGATACCCTGCACGATATCAACGGGGTGGCCATGACCCTGCGCCACCAGCTCGAAATGGCTGAAAAAAATCACAAGAGTCTGCGCCTGATCACCTGCGGACCCGAAAGCCGCACTCCCGGGGAAACCTGCTTTGACCCGATCGGTACCTATGATGTACCGGAGTATTCGGAATTAAAAGTCTACTACCCACCGTTTTTGCAGATGCTGCAATACTGCTATGAACAGGAATTCACCCACATTCATTGCTCCACGCCCGGTCCTGTGGGCCTGGCCGGCCTGTGCATCGCCCGCATCCTGAACCTGCCGGTATGCGGCACCTATCATACGGCATTTCCGCAGTATGTCGCAGAACTTACCGGTGATGCCGATATGAAGGAGCTGGTCTGGAAATTTATGACCTGGTTCTACAACCAGATGACCGAAGTGTTCGTTCCCTCCGATGCCACCGGAGAAGAACTGGCCAAAAACGGCATCTTACGAGATAAAATCAGACGACATCCACGAGGCGTCGATACCCGCCTCTTTCACCCGGCCCAACGAAACGGCATCTGGTCGGATCGCTTCGGTATTTCAACTGGACAGTGGAAACTGCTCTATGTGGGCCGGATCTCAAGAGAGAAAAATCTCCACCTGCTTGCCGCAGCCTTTCGCCACCTGTGCCGGATACGCAAGGACGCGACACTGATTATCGTGGGCAAAGGCCCCTATGAGGAGGAAATGCAGCGCGAACTCGCGGGGCTTCCGGTTGTTTTTGCCGGGCCGCTGTACGGGGAAACGCTTGCGCAGGCCTATGCCTCCAGCGACATTTTCGTCTTTCCGTCTACCACCGACACCTTCGGCAACGTGGTACTCGAGGCCCAGGCATCCGGTATTCCGGTCATCGTTTCCGACCGGGGCGGCCCGCAGGAAAACCTGCTCGAAGGAAAAACCGGACTGATCGTCCCCGGAAATGATCCGCTGGCCCTGTCCATAACACTGTTTGACCTGATCGAACACCCGGACCGTATCCAACAGATGAAATGCAACGCCAGAAAATACATGGAAAAACGGACATTCGAAAGCGCTTTTCTTGAAAGCTGGGACATGTACACCAATGCGGCCACGCCCCATTCATTTGCCAGGGCCAGCTGATTTCAGACCAGCGGGACCTGGGCTTTCATAAAGAAACGTTTCCACTTGTTCGGACAAAAAAAAGGGGCGCTCCTTCAGGAGCGCCCCTTTTTATTTTGTTCTCTCTGTAGAAACCTGCCTGGTTAAAGACATTGAATCTGGACTATTGTGGCTCTTACTCATTATCGCAAGATTTTTGAGATTTAGATTGAGATTGAGAGCAAGATTAAGATTAAGAGCAAGATTAAGATTAAGAGCAAGAGCAAGAGCAAGAAAAAATAGCGCTTGGGTTGACGGATAATCTTTTTTTGGTTACCGGAAAACTCCAGTGGCATTTCCTTTAATTCGCAATTCAAAGTTAGCTATTCACAATTCGCAATTGATTCGGAATATTAAATCAAAGGCAAATTGTGAATAGTGAATTGCCAATTGCGAATTGATAATTACTGGAGCGAAGCGGATAACCAGAATCTTCTTTTATAGGGTTATGCCACCGGCATGACCCACCCTTCCGGATCATCCGTCCGGCCGTACTGGATATCCGTGATGGTATCGAAAAGCCTGCGCGCCCAGGGGCCGACCTCGCCGTTGCCGAGCCTGGCCGTCGCATCCTTATACCTGATCTCGCCGACCGGAGAGATGACCGCCGCGGTTCCCGAACCGAAACATTCCTGTAATTTCCCGTTTGCATGGGCGTCCATGACTTCTTCTATGGAAATGCGCCGTTCCGTCACCGGATGTCCCCAGCTTGCGGCCAGGCGGATGACGGTATCCCGTGTGATGCCGGATAGAATGCTGCCGGAAAGTGCCGGGGTGATGATCTCGTCGTCGATGACAAAGAAGATGTTCATCGACCCGACTTCCTCCACGAACTTCCGCTGGACCCCGTCGAGCCACAGCACCTGGGTGTATCCCTGCTTGTGGGCGTCTTCGCTGGCATAGAGGCTGGCCGCATAATTGCCGGCGGTCTTGACCTCGCCGACACCCCCCGGGACCGCCCGGACATACTTTTCCGTCACCCAGATTTTGACC
>JAGXHH010000022.1 GCA_024636355.1 Desulfobacteraceae bacterium
ACATAGTCCTCGTCGACCGCATAGACGGCCCCCTCTTCCATATCCTTGGCCTCCACCTGACTTACGAAACGGCCTTTCTGATCGACCGGGTCATTGAGTTCGGAAAACCCGTTGGCGATTTCCCGTCCGGCGATAAAGAGCTCGAATCGATCCGCCAGATCGGGATTTTCCTTGTTTCGACGGGAAAGGGGGGATACTTCGATCGGGTATCCGGTAATAAACGTGGGCTGAACCAGTTTGGGTTCCACCAGGTGATCAAAGACTTTGGTGAGCAGCTTGCCGTAACCGACCGGCTGGCGTTTGGCATCGGTGGTGGCAATTTTTTCGGTTTCGGCAAACAACCGGAGTTTTTCCGGGTCTTTGACGATCACCGGGTCGACACCCCCCACATCCGTTATCGAATCCAGAAGAGAAATCCGTTTCCAGGAGCCCCCGAATTCGAGTGTTTCGCCCTGGTACTCCACCCGGGTCGTGCCGCAGACCGCCTCGGCGGCGGCGGCAAACATCGATTCGGTAAAATCCATCAGGTCTTCATATGTGGCGTACGCCTGATAGAACTCGAGCATGGTGAATTCCGGGTTGTGCTGGGTGGAGATCCCCTCGTTTCTGAAATTCCGGTTGATTTCGAACACACGCTCAAAACCGCCTACCACCAGCCGTTTCAGGTAGAGCTCCGGGGCGATGCGCAGGTACAAATCGATGCCGAGCGCATTGTGATGGGTCCGGAACGGCCGGGCATCCGCACCGCCGGGAATCGTCTGCATCATAGGGGTTTCGACTTCGAGATAATCGCGATCGATGAGAAACTGTCGGATAGCCTGGACCAGCCGGGAGCGTTTGATGAACAACTCCCGGGCGCCGGCATTCATGACCAGGTCGAGATAGCGCTGGCGGTATCGTTTTTCCGGGTCCTTGAGACCGTGAAATTTTTCCGGCAGCGGGCGGAAGGACTTGGCCAGCAGCCGGAATTCATCCGCAAGCAGGGTCCATTCTCCCGTTTTGGTGGCAAACAGGGTCCCGGTGATCCCGATATAGTCGCCTATATCGAGTTTTTTGAACAGTGCGTAGGCCGCATCACCGACTTTGTCTTGTCTCACGTAAGCCTGGAGTTGACCGGACCGGTCCCGGAACCGGAGGAAGGTCGATTTTCCGAACCGGTTGACCGCCATAATCCGACCGGAGGCGGCCACCACGGCCGTACCGCCGATTGTATCTTCATCGCCCTGTTCGATAGCCGAAAGGATGTCGGCCACGGTGTGGCTGACGCGAAAATCATTGGGAAAAAGCTCGGCGCCCGAGTCTTTTATCTCCTCTATTTTTTCCAGTCGCTTTGCAAGAACGTCTTTTGCCTGCTCCATTATAGGATACTCCTGTTCACATTCGCTGCGATTGATGGCATATCGCCATCCTTTACCAGTGAATTGACTTTTGATCTTTTCAGTTATTTTGACCGATAACGCCATTAGAATTCAAAGGCGTCCATTACCCCTTTTTTTTCAATGGGTAATCGGCCTTTGCTATCCCATTTGGCGCTACCTGTCAAGGCTTTTGCCGGCCGGCACCGGTACGCTTCAGCAGACGGCAACGGTCAACTTCAGGAAGTTACGGATTTGATTAGACCCGCCTGGTCGGTCGTTAAGTGGCTGACGGATGTCGTTTGAGCCGGATAGTCACCCGGGTGCCCCGGCCAGGTTTCGAGTCAACGTCGATTAAGCCGCCGTATGACCCGACAATCTGGTGGACAATTGAAAGTCCCAGACCGGTGCCTCTCGGTTTCGTGGAATAGAAGGGATCAAATATGAATTTCGCTGCATCTTCGGAAATGCCGCAACCGTTATCCGCTACAGTGATACTGGCAAACGTTTTGCGCACCGGATGCAGGGAAATATCGATTCGTCCCCGGTCGGCCACCGCTTCTGCCGCATTGTTCAACAGGTTCCATATCACCTGCTTCAAGTGCTTCGGGTCGATATCGACGGAAATCGGTCTTTTCAGGTCCGTATGGACCGAAATCCTGTCGCTGTATGCCGGATCCGCCGTAAACAGGGAAACGACTTCCTCGATTGCCCTGTCGAGCCGCACCTCTTGAATTTTTCCGGTTTGCGGGCGGGCGAACATCAGGAACTCGGTCACCAGTGAGCTCAACCGGTCGGCTTCCCGCAGAATAATCTGCATCAGTTTGTCATGGTCCGGATCATAGGGGATGCTCTCGCGCAGCATCTGGATGGAACCGATCAGGGAGGCCAGGGGATTCTTGATTTCATGCGTCAGACCGGCGGCCATTTCCCCGACGGCCGCCAGACGTTCCACCCGTTTCATCTGGTCTTCGATATCCCAGAGTTCCTGCTTGGCGTTGCGTTCCTGCTCGGCAAGAAAGCCGCTCAGGAATGCCACCGCATAGCAGGCGCCGAAGGTGATCACCAGTTTGAACACCACATACTGCCAGTCGTGGCGGATCATCGTATCGCTTCCGTCAAATCCGATCGGCTGGATGATCCTGAAAAATTCCAGGTCAATCAGCACCCCGTACTGGAGAACGCACATGGTGGCGATGACCATCCCGCCCCGCCGGTAAATCACCATGGTGGCATAGATGATTACCACGAGGTAAAGGAATGAAAAGACGCTGGAAGATGAGCCGGTTATGAATATGACAAGTGTGACAAAGAAGGTATCCAGGCCGGTCTGGACATAGGCGAACGCAACCAGCCGTTTTACCCGGGGGAGAAAAACGGAATACCCGATCGAAAAAATCAACATGATGCCGGCCAGCAGCATCAGATTTGAAAACGGCTGGCCGAGCAGCACCAGGTTGGTGTCGGGCCGGACAGCAGCGATCACCACCGAGCCGAGCAGTACACCGGCAAACAGGGTCCGGAAAAATATCAGCCACTTGATTTTCCGGTACAGGTCGTGCTCGGATTTGCTCCTGCCGGCGGCCATGCAGGGCTTACAGGCTCCCGGCCATCTTGAAGATCGGCAGGTACATGGAAACGACCAGGCCGCCAATGACCACACCGAGAAAGACGAGCATGAACGGCTCGATCAGCGACGTCATGTTATCGACAGCCTGATCGACTTCTTCCTCGTAGAAGTCGGCGATTTTTTCGAGCATGGCATCGATCGCCCCGGTCGACTCGCCGACGGCAATCATCTGGCACACCATCGGGGGAAATACCCCGGTCTGGGAGAGTGGGTCGGCAATGGTCTGCCCCTCGGCAATGCTGGTTCGGACCTTGTAAAGCGCCATTTCTATGGTTTTGTTGCCGGATGTTTTGGCGACGATATCCAGCGCTTCCAGGATGGCCACACCACTGGCGAGCATGGTTCCCATAGTCCGGGTGAACTTTGCCACGGCGACTTTGCGGATCAGCATGCCGATCACCGGCATTTTCAGCATCAGATCATCGACGATGGCCCGGCCCCGCTCGGTGCGGTAAAACCGTTTCAACGCGAAAATAAAGAGCGCGATGCCGCCAAGCAGGTAAAGAATATTTGATTTAACGAATCGGCTCATGGCGACGACCACCTGGGTCGGCACCGGCAGGGCCTTGCCGAAATCGGCAAACATTTCCTCGAATACCGGGATAACGAATACCAGGATGACGGCCACGACCCCCACTGCAATAACCAGGGTAACGATCGGGTAAGTCATCGCACCCTTGACCTGGGCCTTTAACCTTGCGGCCTTTTCCATATAGGCGGAAAGACGCCGCAAGATCACGTCCAGGATACCGCCGGCTTCACCGGCGGCAACCATATTGACAAACAGCGTATCGAACTGCTCCGGGTATTTCTTCAGGGACTCGGCAAGCGTCTGACCGCTTTCCACCGATTGCTTGATGTCCTTGAGCATTTTTTTTAACGTGGGGTTGTCCTGCTGGGACTGCAGGATATCGAGACACTGGATGATCGGCAAACCCGCATCGATCATGGTGGAAAACTGCCGGCAGAATACGATGATGTCCGACTGCTGGATTTTGGGCTGTAAAAAGCTGACGTTTTCAAACAGGTCTTTCGGCTTCTTTTTGACCTTGACGGGATTGATGCGCTGCCGGGCAAGGATGGCACGAACATCCTGTTCGCTTGCCGCTTCGATTTCGCCCTTGCGGACCTGATTGTTCCGGTCCTTACCTTCCCACAGAAAAACAGGCATTAGGCCCCCTTTTTCAATTTCTTAAAGAATACATGCGCCCGAGCGGGCTGACTGACTGATACTTCAGGCATGAATAACCATCCGTGACTTCGGATGTTATCGATTGCTGTTCCGGGTGAGTGTAAAATAGTTTTCCATAAAAAGTTCAATTAAAATTAAAATTGCATTTGAGTTGTTATCATAATAAAAATTAAAAAACAATTGCTTTCACTTCCGACCTTCTTTCGAGAAAAATTACTGAAAAATCATGTATTTGTTTTTCTTGAATCGCTACTCTGTCGAAAAAAAGAAGGCAAACGAATTTTCCGGTCTAAGTTCGAGATTTCCTGTTACAAGTTTCCGTTACACGGATTTCCGGATCGTGTGCATCTGATCGAACAGATTAAAATTCACTCCTGGACGTGTATATGATATTTATAAGAAGTTTGTTTTAAAAAAAATGTTTAGCATGTCGCTCCAAACGACATCGGTTTCAATAGCCGGATACCGGCATTATCTCAAGCAGCAGGCGCACCGGCAGTTCACACCGGAAATGTGTCCGGGAATCAATTTCTTGTAATTCGGGACAGGTTCTTCATTGACGAATACCATATCCACTGACAACGATGCGCTCACCCTGATCACCACTCACATCAATGCCGATTTTGATGCCGTGGGCTCCATGCTGGCCGCCCATAAGCTCTACCCCGGCTCCCTGGTCGTTTTTCCCGGGTTTCATGAAAAATCGATGAAAAACTTCATCGTCAGTTCCATGGCCTACCTGTTTGACATGGTCGAACTCAAGCAGATCGATCCGGCCCGGGTCAAACGCCTGGTCATCGTCGATACCAAACAGGCCTCCCGTATTGGTGAACTCGAAAGCCTTCTGAAACGAGACGATGTGGAAATCCATATCTACGACCACCACCCGTCGCTTGGAAACGACATTGAAGCCGATTACGAAATCAACCGGTCGACCGGCGCCAATGTCACCCTGCTGGCCGACCTCATCCGGGAACAGGGCATCGAGATCACCCCGGATGAAGCGACCATCATGTGCCTGGGAATTTACGAGGATACCGGCGCCTTCACCTATGCGTCCACCACGGAAAGCGATTTTCTGGCAGCCGCCTACCTGCTGTCCAAAGGTGCGAACC
>JAGXHH010000181.1 GCA_024636355.1 Desulfobacteraceae bacterium
AGATGTGTATAAGAGACAGCCATTATTCCGGCTGCCAACCTGGTGGCCACCGCCGACGAAATGTCGCAGTTTTTCCAGATGATGTTAAATGGCGGGGAACTCAACGGGGTGCGCATTTTCGATCCTGCCACCATCCGGCGGGCCACCGCCGCATCGGACCGGATGTGGTTCGATGCCACCATGGTCGTACCGATGCAGTACAGTGCCGGCCTCATGCTGGGGGCCTCGCCGGTCGGTCTGTGGGGACCGTATACCGAATCGGCATATGGGCATGTGGGGTTTATCAACATCTTCTGCTGGGCCGACCCGGCCCGTAATATTTCGGTTTCCCTCCAGATCACCGGCAAGGCCCTGGTCGGACCGCACCTCCTGCCCCTTGCCCGCCTGCTGTTTACCATCGGCAGACGCTGCCGGATGGAATCGGACGACAATCCGGTCGATTCTCATCTCTCCGGCATTCTCCCGCTGCAAAAGATGCTGCGCCGCTTTCTGATAAATTCCTGATTGCGTTTTTCTCGCCTCATCTCCCGCGATGTGCCGATATATTTATCCGCTCAACAGATTTATGCCATGCCCTCCCTTGTATCGCTGCTCTCCACCGGAAATGCTTGAAAAATTCCAGAATTCAACTTACTGTCTGGATCTGTTGCAATTTTAATCAAATGGATACGAAAAATGGCAAATAACTCTTCTAAGCTGAGAAAACTGGTGGATTCCGAGATTCAGATCCAGTCCGCGGCACTTCCGGGCTGTTGACCGCCGAGAAAAGGAGCTCGGGCAAGCTTCCCGTATATTTACCAGTCTTTTGTTACCGGAACCCTGGAAACCGACTTCGGTACCGTTCCGAAGATATCCGCAAAACTGACCGGAGACGACCGCCTGGGAACGATCAAGACCCGTTGGGGTATCGGTCGGATGCATTATACGGTCGCCCCCGGGCTCTATGCGCTCGGGACCCCCGATGAAACATCTCCGGTATTCGTAACTGCCAACTACAAACTAAGTTTCGACAAGCTCCGCTCGGCCCTGCCCGGCCGGGATGCCTGGATCCTCGTGCTCGACACGAAAGGGATAAATGTCTGGTGTGCCGCGGGCAAAGGCAGCTTCGGTACGCAGGAACTGGTCCGCCGGGTGGCGGCAAGCCGCCTGGATGCCCTCGTATCCCACCGCAACCTGATCCTTCCCCAGCTCGGCGCACCGGGCACGGCCGCTCATGCGGTCAAAAAGCAATCCGGATTTTCAGTCGTATACGGTCCGGTCCGGGCCGAAGACCTTCCGGCGTTCATGGATGCCGGCATGAAGGCGACCCCGCAGATGCGTATCAAGGATTTCTCCATAGGTGAACGCGCGGTCCTGATTCCGATGGAGCTGATTCCTTCCATGAAATGGGGAGTGATCCTCCTGACAGCTACGCTGCTGATCGGCAGCTTTGGCAATCCCGTTCATGGGGTATTCGCCATGTTGATGATGCTTTTCGGAATCATGGCGGGCGCAGTCCTGACCCCCTTGCTGCTTCCCTGGCTGCCGGGGCGTGCACTTTCGGTCAAGGCGGCGACGGCGGGACTGGTTGCTTCCGGGATGCTGCTGGTATCTCAACCGGTATTTCAGACAGGAGCCGTCCCCTTTGCAGCGCCCCTCGGACTGCTTATCATGGCAACGGCTCTGTCGGCATTTATCGGGATGAATTTTACCGGGGCAACGACCTACACGTCACTTTCCGGTGTGCGAAAAGAAATGAAATGGGCGGTCCCCGTCATAATCGGCGCCGGAGTAATTGGTTTGGCATTATGGATTGGTGCGCTGGCGGTGATGTAATGATTACGAGTAAAAAAAACAACTACGGCAGGTTATAATAATATGAACCGGTTTACGTACCTTGCAGATGTGGTCACCCTGGAACTGGCCCCTGAAAAATGCGTCGGCTGCGGCCTGTGCGCAATCGTCTGCCCCCATGCCGTGCTGCAGATGAACGGCAGCCGGGCGGCGATCATCCGCCGGGATGACTGTATGGAATGCGGGGCATGCGCCATGAACTGTCCCACCGGCGCCATAGCCGTGGATGCCGGGGTTGGCTGTGCGGCGGGTATTATCAATGCGGCACTGGGCCGCACCGGTGCGGACTGCTGCTGTGTCATAGAGCCCCGGACAAACGGCGACAGTCAGAGCCCTGAAAAATCTAAGGGCATCGGATGCTGCTAATGCGACATTACGCGGTTGCGTAGGGGCGATTCACGAATCGCCCCAGGCGGGTTTCAAACCCGCCCTTGGAGTTTGGACATTCTGCCCCACCAGGAAGGGCGATTCGTGAATCGCCCCTACATCGTGAGGACTGCGGCACTGTCAGGCTTTTTCTTCGACCTTCTCGTGTGCCGGCACCCCGTAGACCTTTTTGTAGGACCGGCACATCGGACAGACGTGCTCTTCAACCTTGACGATGTTGTACAACACCCCGGAGCCGTTCTCCCTCGCCCGGGTGCAGACCGGGCAGGTGTCCTTGCAAAACCCCGCCAGCGATTCGGTAATTTTTCCGTGAGCCATGACCGTTCTCCTTTTTGAAGTGATTGGATAGACGTAACTCTAACCCGGTTGTCTGCACGGCTCAAGTCAGAACTTTCGAAATAGTTGAATCGCATGGAAACCGGAAGCAGGAGCTTCCGGAAACGGGTTCCCAAGCTGGAGCTTGGGAACCAGAACCACCTATAACCCAGCTGGAGCCTGGGAACCAGAGACCAACATTAACGACGCTTTCAAACCTCCTCGACCGGAATGCCCTTCTGCTTCAGGTCTTTCATCACCTGCCGGAGCTGCTCTCTTGAGCAGTCGTCGATCCGGTAGACATTTTTGACGCCATCGTTGAAATCGAGAATGAAACGGCCCTGCTCGTCGAGATGGGCTTTGCGGATATAATTGCTGTCGAGCCAGGGTTTCAGGCTCTGCATAAATTCGTTCAGACTACAGACCTCCATTCCAAACCTCCTGTTTCCATTGACATGGGTCATGTCCATTTAGATTGATGCCCTTATAAGTAGTCCGTTTTAACCACAGAAGTCACAGCTCGGCCATTGGCCGCAACCAAACTATATCAAACACAGAAACACTGCGGACAGCGATTTGAATACATGAAGAACATGAAGGTTTAACATTAAAAAATCCCTTCATGGATCTTCATGAGACCTTCTTCATGTTCTTCATGTAACCTCTGTGTCCTCTGTGTCCTCTGTGGTTGTGTTTTGCTTTTTATGAATTCAACATGATTAAGAGCAGGATTAAGATTAAGAGCAAGAGCAAGAAAAAACGGTTACGTGAAAATTTTGCCTATGGCAGCGGTTTGGAAGTATACGCCACATTCGCTTCTTCCGGGGTTTTGGGCTGCAACGGTTCCCGATTGGCGATATCCCGGACCCAGTCGGGATTGAGCAGCAGCGATTTGGCCGACAGGATAATATCCGCATCGGATACGGCATCGTCTGCCGTATGGCGATCGTAAATTTTGCCGCAGATCATCAGCGGCTTCTGCGTCTTTTCCCGGGTCAGCTGCGCCATGTTCTTTTCTGTGTCAAATGCGGGGTCCTTGTAATTTAGGGTAGACACGGAAATGATATCAAGCGGCTGGCGGTCCAGAAGACCGATTAACTGACGCCATTCGTCGGCATCGAATAATGACACCTGCATGTCGGCCACCCCCCAGTTGGAAATCCGGAACGTGAGAAGACGGTCGTCGGGGACCACCGCTTTTACCGCCTCGATGATTTCTCTGGCAAACCGGAACCGGTTTTCCAGAGAACCGCCGTAATCGTCGGTCCGCCGGTTGGAATAGGTCGACAGGAAACTGTTGATAAGGTACCCGTGGGCACCATGGATCTCAACACCGTCGAAACCGGCGGCAACCGCACCTTTGGCGGTTGCCACGAACCCGTTGATCACGTGCTCGATATCGAATGCGCTCATCTCATCGGGCACCGGGTAAGGTTTTCCGGTCTGTGAATTTACCTGTTCCGGCGCAACAGGACTTGGCGCGATGATCCGGCCGGCCGGGTTGATTTCCGGCCAGGCCACCCGTCCGCAATGAAACATCTGCATGATCGACAACGATCCCGCCTCCCGGATCGCCTTGACCACCGGTCGCCAGGCATCGATCTGCCGCTGGGTGACCAGGCGCGACTGCCTCGGGTACCCCTGGGCGCTTTCGTAATCGGTCACAATCGCTTCCGTGTAGACGATTGCCGCATCGTTTTGCGCCCGCCGGGCCAGGAAGTCGAGCACGTCTTTGCGGGGAACGCTGTCGCCCGGCGACGATACCCGGGTCATCGGGGCCACGCCAATCCGGTTCTTCAATTGGAAATCCTTGATCTTAAACGAAGAAAACAGTTTCGATTCGGCCATAGTCAATGCCTCCGTGACTGAGTACGCTGTGAGAAGTTAAGTTTTTGGCTCAGTTGATGAATGAGCGAATCATGAGCATCATTTGGATTATCCCGGAAAAAAGAATAAGCGAAATACGCGAAGCTTTCGGCCAGCGATGCGGGTCTCTGATCCGGGAATTTCCAGCGGTTTTCAGATTAATTATAGGCGCTGGCAGCACAAATGTCGAAAACGCGCGAAAAAGTGAAGGAAACATCCAAAGGGCAGGAGCCAGGAGCCAGAAGCCAGAAGAAACCGGATGTCGCTTCGCTCCTGCAGGTTAAAAAAAATTGACTGAACCGAAGGCGAATACATTATTCTGGATTCTGACTCCTGGATTCTGGATTCTTCTTTTCATTACCGGATTCTTCTTTCAAAAATGAACCAAGGAGACCCAAAATGAACAATCTCAAAAACATCCTTTTCCCCCTCATGATCATCCTGATGTTTTCGGTCGGCTCCAGCGCATTTGCTGCCGATGAGTACACGATCGACCCGGTCCATTCATCCGTCCTGTTCAAGGTGGGACACCTGGAGATCAGCTATGTCCGGGGGGTCTTTACCTGTTTTTCCGGAACCATCGTTGCTGACAAAAACAACCCGGAAAACAGCTTGGTCGACATTACCGTGCTGTCATCGAGCATCGACACCAACAACATCGAACGGGATGAACATCTGCGGAGTGAAGAATTTTTCCACGCGATCAAGTATCCGGAGATCACGTTCAAGAGCACCGGCGTTAAAAAAACCGGCAATAACACCTATGATGTGACCGGCGATTTCACCCTCCACGGTGTCACGAAACAGATCACGGTCAAGTCCGAAATGATCAATGAAGGTAAAGATATGTGGGGCGGCCACCGGATGGGGTTTTCGTCAGAATTTGAGATCAAGCGCAGCGACTACGGCATGGATCAGCTGATCCCGGCAGCCGGCGACAAGGTGCATATTTCGCTGATCCTCGAAGCAGTCAAAAATTAAAAACGCATGGATGGTGCGATCATAAATGACGGTGCGCCCGGGGCTTGCCTGTCGGGTATGGAAACCCGACCTACGGTTCCCGGTTCGCAAAAAGACGGCGCGGTTTGGTAGGTCGGGATTCACATCCCGACGCTTGCTCCCACGAAGCCAATCGATTTTATCGGGAAACGAAAAATACGCACGTAAGGCGGGGATAATCCCCGCCCGGGGGCGATTCGTGAATCGCCCCTACGAATGACCCTCGTAAAATACGCATTGCCGAAATCGTCAAAAAGAATCAATCCATTGCATGACAGGAAAATGGAGATATTTCTATTCCCCGCCTCACGGTGTAGGGGCGATTCACGAATCGCCCTGCCGGGATGGGGCACAATGTCCAAA
>JAGXHH010000182.1 GCA_024636355.1 Desulfobacteraceae bacterium
CCCCAGGACAATGTCCAGCAGCCGCCCGCGGACACCTTTGATGACGACATTCCGTTTTAGTGCCGATGAACATAAAAAAAGCCGGGCGGAAAATTACCGACCCGGCTTTTGAATTTTAGCGGATACGTCTTATTTGGTTTCGTCATCCTTGCTTTTGTCTTCAAGCTCTTCGGGCCGGCTGTCTTCATCTCCGGATACCGCTTTCTTGAAATTACGGATGCCTTTTCCGATACCTGATCCGATTTCGGGAAGCTTGCCCGCCCCGAAAATGATCATGATGATCACGAGGATAACTACTAATTCCGGCATGCCGATGCCAAACATATCTGTTTTGCCTCCTGTTATTATTGATGCGGTAAGTGCCGCAAGATGCTTTATTGCACAACTATTGAAATGAACACAGAATCGAAAATTTTCCTCTTTTTTTACCACTGCCGTTTCCAAAAAGCAAATAAATAAAACACTTGTTTTCATTGGCAAGATGCATTAAAATCTGTATTTTTTATCAGTAAAGCCGGTTACGCGGGTATCGGGTTTCGCCTGCTGCTGCTTTATAAAATGATACGGCAGGGGCACGATATCGCCTCGCAACTGCGAAGGCGATCTCTTTTCGAGAATCGTTACAGTAGACAAAGAGGTTTTTTACTCATGAAAACCGATTTTCGCCCCGGCGGCTTGCCGGCATGGATCGGAAGTCTGCCGATGAAGGACCATGACGACGCAGTCAAGTTGATGTTGGAATTCACCCCGGAGATTCCGATCTGGGTGCAGCTGCCCGGTTTCCGGCAAGAAGGGATGGTGCCCCAGTTTGCACCGGGTATGCCCGGTTTGACCGTCATGGACGGCAAAATGTTTGTCGATACTTCAGCTGAAACGTTTGATCAGGCCTTTCTTGGCTTTTTTGAAGAATACATGGCGGTCGCCGACGGGCGTCAATCCCTTGCCGATTCGCGGTTTGCGCTTACGGTAAAGGAAGCGCCCGGCTTTTTTACGTTCCTGCAGGCGCTCGATGCGCGCACTGAACCATTGACGGCCGTCAAGGGCCAGGTCACGGGGCCGTTTACCTTCGGCACGGGACTGGTCGATGAAAACGGCCGGGCGGTTTTTTATAACGATCAGGTCCGGGAGGCTGCGACCAAACTGATTGCCATGAAGGCCCGGTGGCAGGTCAATCAGTTGAAAAAATACGGTGTGCCGGTGATCGTCTTTCTCGATGAACCGGCGCTGGCGGGCTACGGATCATCTGCCTTTATCAGTGTATCGCGTGAAGACATCGATGCCTGCTTTGCCGAGGTGATCGAGGCCATTCATGACGAGGGAGGGCTTGCCGGTGTGCACGTCTGTGCAAATGCCGAGTGGTCCATCATTCTCGAGTCGGCCGCTGATATCGTCAGTTTCGATGCCTATTCCTATTTCGACAAGTTCATCCTCTATCCGCAGCAGATCAAACAATTCATGGATGCAGGCGGCATACTCGCCTGGGGAATCGTGCCTACGGGCGATGCCGATATTATCGAACAACAGAGCACCGACTCGCTTCATCAGCTCTTTAATGACGAGATCCGGCAGATTGAGGCCCTCGGCTACAGCCGGGAGCAGATCATCGCGCAGAGCTTGATCACCCCCAGTTGTGGGACCGGTTCCCTCCCTTTGGAAATCGCCAGGAAAGTCATCGGTATGAACCAGGAACTCGCGACACGTATCGGCGGAAAATAGCCCCGAACAGTGGCTGAACGAAAACCCGTCTTCAGATGGACTCAATCCAGCCTGCGGGAAACTGTCTTTTCGTTAAGCACCCAAAAAATTAGATTAATCGATAACCTTTAAAAGAAAAAGATGTTAGGTATGACGAATAAGAAAACGGAACGTCAGGATTTTACCGGCGGCCAGAAGTACGTGTTAGACGGTGAACTGGCCAAGATTGTCAATATTTCAAGGGCGCTTGAGATGCCGCTGCTGCTGAAGGGAGAGCCGGGTACCGGCAAGACCATGCTGGCACATGCGATTGCAGACAGTCTACAGATGCCCTTGATCGTATTAAACGTCAAATCCAACATGAAGCTTATCGAGGCGCTTTATCAGTACGATACGCTCACCCGCCTTAACGACAGCCGCTTCGGGGATTCCACACGGGACGTGAGCCGCATTGAGGACTACATCAAGATGGGAAAAATCGGCCAGGCCTTTACCGCCGATGTGCGCACCGTGCTGCTCATCGATGAAATCGACAAGGCGGATACCGATTTCCAGGATGACATGCTGGACGTGCTCGATCAGATGGAATTTGACATCATCGAGATCGACAAGACCATGCGTGCCCGGCATCGTCCGGTGATCATCATCACCTCCAATGCGAAAAAGGACCTGTCGGACCCGTTTCTCGGCCGGTGCAATTTTCATCACATCGCTTTTCCGGATCCGAAAATGATGCGCAAAATCATCGACATCCATTTTCCGAATATCGACACGGAAGTGATGCAGAGCGCCATTGACATGTTCTACAAGCTCCGGGACATAGACGTTGTGGAGAAAAAACCGGCCACCCGGGAATTGATCAACTGGATTCGGGCATTGACCGCGGACCCCGATTTCAAGCCGAAGCAGCTGGCCAAGGGCGATATTCCGTACCTGGGGGTGCTGTTCAAAAAGAGCCCGGATTATGCCGCGGCCGGCAGCGTGGTCACCCGGCGGAAAATATTTTAAGGGCAGGAGCCAGGAGTCAGAATTCAGAATCCAGAAGAAAAACAAAAGCAGTGCTTCGGTCATTCTCAGAGAGACTCTATATGAGACTGGAATTTTGTAACTCTGTAAAGGAGTTTGTTTTTATTCCTGCTCCTGGCTTTTGATCTTTGTCTTTTCATTCTGGCTCCTGGCTCCTGGCTCCTGGATTCTTTCTTTTGGTTTTTCATTCTGGCTCCTGGCTCCTGGCTCCTGGATTCTTTCTTTTGGTTTTTCATTCTGGCTCCTGACTCCTGAATTCTGGATTCTTCTTTAAAACTATGTTTATTGATTTTTTCTACAAATTAAAGGACGCCGGCATTCCGGTTACCCCGACGTCGTTTCTGATCCTGCAAAAAGCGATGCGGCAGGGGATGATCGAGTCACTTACCGATTTTTATACCGCTTCCCGGGCGATTCTGATCAAAAGCGAACGGAATTTCGACCTGTACGACCAGATCTTCGCCCATTTTTTCGAAGGGGCCGAATTGCCTGACACGGAAGGCTTTGAGGTCGACGAGATCGCCAAGGCGCTGCTCGACCAGTGGCTTGCCGATCCCAAGTCGGTGGCCGATGCGTTGGGCATCAATGAAGCGGACCTCAAGAACCTGTCGCCGGACGAGCTGATCGAGTATTTCAAGGAGCGGCTCAAGGAACAGACCGAGCGCCACGACGGCGGCAACAAGTGGATCGGCACCGGCGGCACCTCGCCGGTGGGCCACTCCGGGTATCATCCGGGGGGGATGCGGGTCGGCGGCGAGTCCCGGAACAAGTCCGCCGTAAAGGTCGCCAACGAGCGCCGCTACAAGGATTATTCCCGAAGCGGTCCCCTGACGCCCTCGTCTTTGAGCGAGGCGCTCAAGCGGCTCCGGAATCTTGTGCCGGCCGGCCCCAAAGATCAGGTCAATGTCGAAAAGAGCATTTACCAAACCATGAAAAACGGCGGGGAAATCGAAATCGTTTTCGACCGCCGGCTCAAGGACAAGCTGTCGGTGATACTGGCCATCGACAACGGCGGCTACTCGATGGACCCCTACGTGTCGGTCGTACAAACCCTGTTCCACTATGCCCAATCCCAGTTCAAGGAAGTCAAAACATACTTTTTCCACAACACGATCTATGATACCCTCTGGGCGGACCCGGCACGCTATCGGAAGCCGAAGCCGGTCTCCGAATTTGCCCGGATGGATCCGGAAACCAGGCTGATCATGGTAGGCGATGCCAGCATGGCCCCCTATGAGTTGATGGCCCAGGACGGTTCCATCTACATGCATGAACGCAGCGGCAAACCGAGCATCGAGCAGTTGCGTGTTCTTTCCGAAATGTTTCCGCATCATGCCTGGCTCAATCCGGTTCCGTCGCGAATGTGGCCGTACACGCGGACCATTCAAATGATCCGGCAGATTTATCCGATGTTTGAATTGAGCATCGACGGGCTGGAAGGGGCGGTCACCCGCCTGATGGCCGCCTGATCCGGCCGAGTGCGAATCCGTTTCACGATTTATCCGTATGGAGGCGTTTCATGGATTTTGGAAAATTGGCGAATCAAGGCCGATGGTTGATTTTTATCACTATAGCCGCGGTATGTTTAACGGCAGGAGCTGCCCGGGCCGAGCGTCTGGCCATATCGGTTGAGGTGGCCAATATCCGGTCCGGACCGGGTACTGACTACCAGGCGCTGTGGCGGGTGGAAAAATATACGCCGCTCGAAGTTCTGTCCAAGCAGGATGAGTGGGTTTTTTTCAAGGATTACGAAGGCACCCGGGGCTGGATTCATTCCAGTCTGGTGGACAACACCCCTGCGGTGATCACAAATAAGGATATGTGCAATATCCGTTCCGGGCCGGCTACCGACAAGCCGGTCCTTTTTCAGGCCGAAAGCGGCGTTCCGTTCCGTGTCCTTGAACGCAAAGGCAGCTGGATCCACATCCAGCATGCCGATGGAGAAAAAGGCTGGATTTACAGTACGCTGGTCTGGTAACCGGAAGAAAGGAAGAGAGAACCTTATGGTATTTACGACACAAGACGACAGAAAACTGATCGTGGGCGTAGGCTCGGCCCTGGTAGATATGCTGGCAAAGGAAGAAGACGCGTTTGTGGCGGCAGCCGGTGCGGCCAAAGGGGGAATGACCCTTGTGGATCGCGGCTGCATCGATGAACTGGTGGGCAAAACCGCCATCCCGCCGGCGGTTGTTCCCGGCGGATCTGCCTGCAATACGGCTATCGGGGTCGGCATGCTGGGGGGTGCGGTGCGGTTTGTCGGCAAGCGCGGCGAAGACGACATCGGGGATATCTTTGAAGCCGAACTGGTCGCAAACAATGTGGAGCCGAAACTCCAGAGATCGACCTCGCCGACCGGACGGGTCCTTTCCGTGATCACCCCGGATGCTCAGCGCACCATGTTTACCTACCTTGGCGCCGCCTCGGAAATGGAGCCGGAAGAAATCACCCCGGACTGCTTTGAAGGTGCGGCCATTGTCCATGTGGAAGGTTACCTGCTGTTCAACCGGGACTTGATGACCGCCGTTTTAAGAGCGGCAAAAGCCGCCGGGGCGAAGATCAGCCTCGATCTGGCAAGTTTCAATGTGGTGGAAGAATCCAGGGATCTGCTCGACAAAATCGTGGCAGAAGACATTGATATCCTGATCGCCAATGAAGATGAGGCCCTGGCGTTCACCGGCGAAAAAGATGAAGCCAGGGCGTTGGCGATCTTGTCGGAAAACGTGGAGATCGCCGTCTTAAAGACCGGTCCCCGGGGAAGCATCATTTCCGGGCATGGTGAAGTGGTGGCCATTAAACCCCTGGGCGACGGCACTGCGGTGGATACCACCGGCGCCGGAGATCTGTGGGCCGCCGGTTTTCTTTTCGGCCTGGTCAACGGGTACAATTTCGAACAAAGCGGTGCGCTCGGTTCGGCCTGCGGATATGAAGTCTGTCAGCTGGTCGGCGCAAAGGTTAACAAAGACGGCTGGCAACGGATACGGGAGTTTGTTATTCTCCCATAATTATAGAAAATTCCTTACAAACCAATAAAAGGGTAAATGAAAATGGCCCAGGACAAAGACAGAAAAGAACTGCTGGAAGAACCCGATCCGATTACCGTTGCGTTAAACCGTATCGGGCTGTTCATCCAGGCCCACTATAAACAGCTCATTATGGCCGGTATCGCATTGGCCGTAATCGTCGTTTCCGCCTCCGGCGTCGCCTGGTATCTGAATCAAGCGGAAAACAAGGCCGCGGTGATGCTCGACAAGGCAATGGCGCGATATGAAACAGTGCAGGCAACCGGCACGCCGGCCGAACTGGCCGCCGTGAAAAAGGATCTCCAGGTGGTCATGGATGAATACGGCCACACGGATGCGGCAGACATGGCCATGGTCCAGTATGCCGCTGTCAGCTATGAATCCGGTGCTTATGCGGATGCCATTGACGCCTACCTGACCGCCTATGATACGTTCGGCCATGATGCGCGGTTCCGGGATCTGATCCTGACCGGTCTGGCGTATGCTTATGCCGGCAACGGGGATACGGAAAATGCGGTCAACTATTTCGAAAAGGTAGTCGCTGACAGGGATGCCGTTACCAAGGATCAGGCGCTGTTTAACCTGGGAAACCTGTATGGTGAGATGGGTAAAGCGGATAAGAGCCGGGATGCCTATGAAAAGATCGTTTCAGATTACCCGAATTCCATGTATTACGAACCGGCCAGGATGCAGCTTGCCGGGTAACCGGAAATCGCGTCCTGTTCCTTTTGAAATCCGGGTGTGCCGTAGATTACCAATAAGCGCTCGAATCCATTTCGCCCGCCGAACCTGCATTTTGTCATGGTCGGCGGGCGATTTGGTTGAAAGTGGAAACGCTCATCCAGGACCTGCCGGACATGTTGCAGTCTCGTTCCGATTGCTGCGTTTTATAGTGGCCGCACGTCTTGCCCGGCGGCCGGATTCCTTTTCTTTCAGATCTTTTGTAGGGGGGGCAGCAATCCCCGGTGAAATGTGTCTGTGATTAACGGGTGACCACGTAGGAGCGGGCCATGCCCGCGAAACGGCATCCGCCATCGCGGGCATGGCCCGCTCCTACAGAGCCTTTCGACGTTTACCGGGAATTGCTGCCTATTGAAGACGGTATTGTCAGAAAACCTTTTCGCCATAGGTTGTCATACATGAACCCTCTCCACCAGAACCTGTCCGGTCAGATCGAACGGATCACCTTCTCCAATCCGGAAACGGGCTATACCATTGCCCGGATGCGGGTTAAGGGACGGCGGGAACTGGTGACCGTGGTCGGCCGTCTCATGGAGCCGGTTCCCGGTGAAATCATAGAGATGACCGGCCAGTGGAAGATTCATCCCCAGTACGGCGAACAATTCGAAATCGCTGAATACCGGACGACCGTACCTTCGACGGTTCACGGCATCAAAAAATACCTCGGTTCCGGTATGATCAAGGGGATCGGTCCGGTGATGGCCGAACGGATCGTAACGCAGTTCGGCAAGCAGGCGCTCAATATCATCGAAAATGAATGCGGGCGCCTGGTCGAAGTCGATGGCATCGGGGCCAGGCGCATCGACATGATCAAAAAGGCCTGGGCGGAGCAGAAGGAAATCCGCAGTGTCATGCTGTTTTTGCAGTCCCACGAGGTCAGCGCCGCTTATGCCGTCCGGATTTTCCGGCGCTACGGCCGGGAGTCCGTCGAGGTGGTTCGGGAAAACCCGTATCGGCTGGCCACTGATATCGCCGGAATCGGATTTCTGACCGCAGACAAAATCGCTGCCAAGCTCGGTTTCGAAAACGCCTCCCCCCTGCGGATCAAAGCCGGCATCCTGTATGTCTTAAACAATCTGTCCGATGACGGGCACGTCTATTACCCCTTTGAAATGCTCATCGAAAAGAGCCGGGAAATCCTGGAAGTCGACCGGGAAACGGTCGTCTCGGCCATCGATACCGTTGCGGCTGAACAAGAGATCGTCATAGAAGATATCAATGAATCGGTCGATGCGTGTGTTGAAAACAAAAGGGCCGTCTACCTGAAACGGCTGCATGTCTGTGAGACCGGGATTGCCGGAAGGTTTAAGCGCCTGATCGCCGGATCCAAGTCCATCCGGCCAGTCGATACAAAACGGGCGGTCGACTGGGTGGAAACGCAGCTCGCCTTCAAGCTGGCCGATTTGCAGAAGGATGCTATCCGACAAGCTGTAGAGCAAAAAGTCATGGTGATTACGGGCGGCCCCGGCACCGGCAAGACGACCATCATCCGGGCAATCCTGACCATCTTTGAAAAGCTTCACATCAACATCCGCCTGGCCGCCCCGACAGGACGTGCCGCCAAGCGGATGAGCGAGACCACCGGTTATCCGGCCGGCACCATTCACCGGATGCTTTCCTACAATTACGCCGCCGGTGGCTTCCAGAAAAATGAGAAAGATCCGCTGGAATGCGATCTGCTCATTGTCGACGAGGCCTCCATGATCGATACGCTGCTGATGTACCACCTGCTTAAGGCCGTGCCGGCAGCCGCCACCCTGGTGTTCGTCGGCGATGTGAACCAGCTCCCCTCTGTGGGGCCGGGAAGCGTGCTCAAGGACATCATCGCTTCCCGGGCGGTGCCTGTCGTCCGGTTGTCGGAGATTTTCCGCCAGGCACGGGAAAGCCGGATCGTGGTCAACGCCCACAAGATCAACAGCGGGGTGATCCCGAAGATTGATCCCGAAGACCGGGATACCGACTTTTACTTTATTGATCAGGCGGAGCCCGAACGGGTGGTCGATATCATCCGGGAACTGGTGTCCCGGCGGATTCCGGATCGTTTCGGTTTCGACCCGGTAGACGACATCCAGGTGCTGTCCCCGATGCATAAGGGGATTGCGGGAACGGCCAACCTGAATATCTGCCTGCAGGATACGTTAAATCCGAAATCCGAGGGTCTTGCGGTCGGCGGATCGGAACTCCGGATAGCCGATAAGGTCATGCAGGTCCGGAACAATTATGATAAACAGGTGTTTAACGGAGATATCGGCCGGATTACGGCCATTTGCCGGGACAGCCGGGATTTGACGGTTGACTATGACGGCCGGCAGGTCGTATACGATTTTAATGAAGTAGATGAAATCGTACCGGCATACGCCATATCGGTGCACAAGTCCCAGGGGTCCGAATATCCCGTGGTGGTCATGCCGGTACTGACGCAGCACTACATGCTGCTGCAGAGGAACCTGATCTACACCGCCGTTACCCGGGGGCGACGGCTGGTGGTGCTGGTCGGCACGAAACGAGCGCTGGCCATCGGTGTAAGAAATGACAAGCCCCAGAACCGCTATACCCGGCTGGCCCGGCGGCTTAATCCCGCCCGCCGCAGGCGGGGATAAAGGAGAGACGTTGCCGTGAAAATCATAATTGTGGGAGCCGGAGAAGTCGGTTTTCATATCGCCAGCCGGTTGGCTTACGAAAACAAGGATGTGGTCGTCATCGACAAGGACCCGGAAGCCATCCGGCGGATTACGGAAAGCATCGATGTGGAGGCGATCAACGGATCGGGCAGCAGCCCGGTTGTCCTTAAAGCCGCCGGCCTCAGGGAAGCCGATATCCTCCTGGCGGTCACCGACAGCGATGAGATCAACCTGGTGGCCTGCCTCATGGCCGATGTGATCTCGCCGACCACCAAGAAGCTCGCCCGGGTCCGGGACGGGGATTTCGACCAGTATCACGAGACGTTCAAGGAAAACGCGCCTCATATCGATACGGTAATCAATCCGGAAATCGAGGTGGTCAAGACGATCGAGCAATACCTGAGTGTCCCCGGGGCGGTCGATGTGAGCGAGTTTGCCGAAGGGCGCCTGAAGTTCGTCGGGCTGCACCTGCACGAAGGCGACCGGCTGGCCGGGATCCGGCTCTCCGAGCTGCCGGGAAAAATCGGTCAGCGGGCCCTGGTGGCCGCCGTGATCCGGGAAGAAGAGCTGATCATTCCCAAGGGGGACAACCGCCTGCTGCCCGGCGACCTGATCTATTTCATCAGCGAGGAAAAGGGATTGGAGCCGATCCTGTTGGGCTTCAATAAATCGGTCAAACCGGTCCGGCGGGTCATGATCGTCGGCGGCGGCCGCATCGGGGCCCGGCTGTCCGAAGTTCTTGAAAAAAAATCGATCCAGACCAAGATCATCGAACGCTCTCCGGCCCGGTGCAATGCGCTGGCCGAGCAGATGCGAAAGGCCGTGGTGATCCAGGGCGACGGCTCGGACCAGCGCCTGCTGCTGGAGGAAAATATTGAACAGATGGATGCGGTGATCACGGTGACAGACGATGAGGAAACCAACATTCTGGTTTCCCTTCTGGCCAAACGGATGGGCGCCGGGAAAACGATCACCCGGTTGAACAAGTTCAGCTATTTCCCCCTGATGCCGGCCATCGGCATTGAACAGGTCGTCAGCCCCCGGCTGTCGGCGGTCAACACGATCCTGCAGCACATCCGCCGTGGTAAGGTGCTGTCCGTGCGGACCCTGACCGATGAGCAGGCGGAAGTGCTCGAGGTCGAAGCCTTGGAAACCTCGGAGATCGTGGGCAAGCCGCTGAAGAAAACGTCACTTCCTGCCGGGTCGCTTGTCATCGGCATCATCCGGGAAGGGCAGGTGATTATTCCCTCGGGTGACAGCATCATCGAGCCCGGCGACCGGATCATCATTTTTGCCAAGCGGCAGGTGGTTTCCAAGATTGAAAAAATCCTGACGGTTAAACTGGAATTCTTTTAAATATGCGCTGGTCGTTCGTCTTCCAGCATGTCGGGGTGCTGATTTTCTTCCTGGGCCTGAACCTGGTTTTCCCGATCGGGTTTTCCCTGTTCTACAACGATGGCAGCCTCTCTGCGCTGGTCAAATCGATGGCCATTACAGTGGCGGCGGGCCTGGCCCTGTTTCTGATCTTTCGGCAGGCGAAAACTGAATACATCAGCCAGCGAGAGGGAATGGCGATCGTGGCGATCGGCTGGACGGCGGTCGGCCTGTTTGCCGCCCTTCCCTTTTATTTCGACGGCATGTTTGTGCTGTTTGCCGATGCCTTCTTTGAAGCGGTCTCGGGATTTACAACGACCGGGGCGTCCGTGCTGACCGACATCGAAGCCGTATCCGAAAGTATGCTGTTCTGGCGCAGCTACATCCAATGGCTCGGCGGCATGGGAATCATCGTTTTGACCATTGCGATCCTGCCGTTTTTAGGCGTAGGCGGCTTCCAGCTCTACAAGGCCGAGGTGCCGAGCCCCGTGCCGGACAAGCTTCGGCCCCGGATCAAAGATACGGCCATGGTGCTCTGGAAGGTCTACGTCCTGTTCACGGTGGTGTTGCTGGTTCTGCTGATGTTCGGGGGCCTCAACTTCTATGAGGCCGCCTGCCATGCCCTGACCACCATGCCGACCGGCGGATTTTCGACCAACAACCTGTCGGTCGCCCACTATGACAGCGTCTACCTGGACTGCATTTTTATCCTGTTCATGTTTATCGCCGGGATCAATTTCTCCCTCCACTACCAGATGCTAAGGGGGCGGCCCCTGGCGTACTGGAAGGATTCAGAGTGCCGATTTTTTGTCGTTACGGTCCTGGTGCTGGTCCTGATCGTCAGTGCCAGCCTGTTCAACTCCGTTTATTTCACTATATGGGAATGCCTGCGGTACGGGGCCTTCCAGGTGGTCTCGATCCTGACCACCACCGGTTATGCTACCGACAATTACAATCACTGGCCGGCCATGGCGCAGATGATCCTGCTGTTGTGCATGTTTTTCGGTGCGTCGGCCGGATCGACCGGCGGCGGCATGAAGATGCTGCGGATTATGTGCTGCTTTAAATTCAGCTACAAGGAACTGTTTGCCCTGCTGCATCCCCATGCGGTTACCCGTGTGAAAATCGGGGGAAAGACGGTTTCCGACAGCGTCATCGGCAGTATTTTAGGTTTTCTGGTCCTCTACATGGCCATCTTTGCCATATCTTCCGTACTGCTGACGGCCATGGGGGTCGACTTCGTGACCGCTTTTTCCGCCGTGGCCTCATCGCTCGGCAATATCGGCCCGGGGCTCGGCAACGTCGGCCCGGTCGACAATTACGCCCACATGCCGTACATGGGCAAATGGCTGCTTGCCTGGTGCATGCTCCTGGGTCGCCTGGAAATCTATACGGTCATCATTTTTCTGGTTCCCGAATTCTGGCGGAAATAAAGATCGGGGATTATGTTTTTAATCAACGCATCACCTGAACCTCGAGGGGGGTTAACCCTAAAACGCAGGTCGATTTAAAAAAAATCCGACAGGAGGTTACTTTTCCGGTTGACAGCACGTTTTTAAAACTATATAAAAAGCACTTTATCGGACTTGGTGCTCGGGCCGTTAACTCAGTCGGTAGAGTATCTGCCTTTTAAGCAGAGAGTCGCTGGTTCGAGCCCAGCACGGCCCACCAAAACTTC
Source organism: Desulfobacteraceae bacterium (assembly GCA_024636355.1). Classification (GTDB taxonomy): domain Bacteria; phylum Desulfobacterota; class Desulfobacteria; order Desulfobacterales; family Desulfosalsimonadaceae; genus JAGXHH01. Next base: position 12,156 of record JAGXHH010000182.1, read on the forward strand.
GTTAAATTTGCGTCCCCATCGTCTAGCCCGGTCCAGGACACCGGCCTTTCACGCCGGCGACAGGGGTTCAAATCCCCTTGGGGACGCCACCAATTTTCAATAGGTTGTGAAAACAACATGCCCTTTGTGGACGCCGGATGTAAAATCCGGATGTAAAACGGCTCAGGACTTGCCTCCTGCAGCCGTTTTTTTATGGCCGAACGGAATCACTTTGCATTCCCGCTGGAGGCCTTCGTCCAATACCTTTTTTACCTCGTTGATGCCAATTGACCGCAGATATCTGGCGGTCGTGGTTGACGATTTGTGGCGAGTATGGCCTGAATGTGGCTTTGGCTATAACCGCGCGCGTACAGTGTGGATGCTGCCAGGTGCCGGATGGCGTGCCAGCCGAACGGTTTCACTTTCGCTTTGGCGCACCAGGTGGGCATGGCGTGACGGCGTTGGACAAACGGCAGGCCGAAGTATTGCGTGGCACAGGGCAGGGGCGACAGGCAGACGAACAGGTGCTGCTTGTCCGCGGTGCGGTGCGCCAGCCGGATCTCGGCCCAGGCTTTTAGTTCTTCGGTCAGCTCTGCCGTCATCGGCAGCCAGTCGTATTCCATGGCGCCGCCTTCGCGCTTTCTCGTCCAGAGCCGGATGCTCTTTCGGGAAAAATCCACGTCGGACCATTTGGCGCGGAAGAATTCGGTGCGGCGGGCGGCCAGGTGCAGGTATGCCAGCAGCATAACCCTGTCCTGGACATCGGCATCGGTGCCCGTTTCTGCGGATTTGCCTCCGGCCCCGCTTGGTTAATAGCGTTGGCATTTAAGACCTCCAATATTCGATTTTCAAAGAACCGCACGGTCCCGGGTGCGACCGCGATACCACCCCACCGCTTGTAATACTTCCGAACGGTGCGCGCGTCAACTCCGAGGATGCCGGCCAGTTCCCGGGCGGTCATGGGACGGCCCAGGTCTATTACGTTTATTAAGGTCGTCGGCCATCCGCTTGGTGCCGTAATTACGCACCAGCAGCTTTATCTTTTCCATTATGTCGTCTCTTTCTACCGGCATCAGAAAACACCTCCGATTTTCTTATTGATTTTTCTAGTACAAAAAAATATGCAATTATTCGACAAACACATCTAAATCGAAAACGAATTCGAAACGGGAAATCAGAAGATGCTTTTTTTCTTGGCCAGCCAGTAGGGGATGACAACTTCATGTTTCCGGGGGCTGCTGCCGATCGGCCGCATGGCGCGCACTATGCGTTTGGGCAGCCAGACCGACAACCGGCCGGCGGTCACCCGGGACGCTCGGAGCGACGGGTACTGGAGCGTGCCGTAGAAACTTATTGTTTCGGACTTTGTGCGCATGAGCGGTTGTCCATGTGCTGATTGAATGTTTCACGATCCGGGGCGATCGGTCCGACATGCCGGTGGTACCAGGCCAGAAACCGAGCGTATAACTCCGAGGTCGAATCGGCATCTTTGCCGTGTTGTTCTAAAAATAGCTGAAATTATCGACATTTTCGAATCCCTTTGCTTTACGCTGCGGCCTGGCACGGCGCGCCGGCTGGTTCCACGTTTTTTTCGATCCAGGCAAGGCGGGACTTGATTTCTTCTTTTGATCCATAAAGCCATTGAGTCGCCGGGCAATTTGCCCTACGCTGAAAAAAAAAGAGAGCTTAAACCCTTTTGTGAAGGAGATGTGATTTTTGGCAGCTGTCGGCAGGTGCAAAAAATGTGGTGCGATTTTAAAGGCAGAATCAAAACTGTGTAAGACCTGTATCGCAAAGGGATTTTCAAAAACCGTTATAGCAATTTCTGTATCTATCCTGCTTATTGCTCTTGCTTCCGTTGCCATTGACGGCCTAAGAGACCATTTCGAAAAAAGAAGAGTGGAGAAAAAAAGCCAGGAAATCGCCAGAAAAGCTGAAATGGAACGGCAAGATTTCATAAAGGATGCTGAACGGAACTATCAAGAAATGATATCGTTGTATAGAAATGAAAAATACAATCAAACCCGGTATCTCTATGATCAATTCAAAAAATACGATTACCTGGAATACAAAGACGTAAGGGATTATGAAAAAAAGATTGCAATTTCCAAATTGGAGTTTAAAGCCTCATATCTGCGAGAATCTGAAGCTGCTAAAAAATACAAGACATATTTAGAACTGTTAAAAATTGATCCAGAGAACAAACAATATACAAACAAGGCATTCTATTACAAAAATCTTTCAGATGAGCAGGAACGACTTGAACGCATCACGGCCGAAAGAAAAAAAAGAGAGATTGCAAGGATTGAGAATTTATACGGGGAAAAACCAAAAAACAGTGCATGGGACGGGACCGTTTATTGCATCGAAAGGTATATCGAATCCATAGCAAAGGATCCAGACAGTCTTGTATTTGAAAAATGGAGTGGCCCGGAGCTTGTTGAAAAAGAGGGTTGGATCGTCCTGTGTCAATTCAGAGGCAAAAACGGTTTTGGCGGTTATACGAGAGAAACAAAGATGTTCACTATCCGGCACGGAAACGTCATGTCGATAAAAGACATTTAAATAATCTTATACCGATTAAACATGCTTAGGAGCCCCCCGCCGTGAAAAAAGCAACTTCATTCCTGTTCGCCGCCGTGTTGACCATCTCCCTGCCCGTTTATGCCGACATCTACCAATGGGTCGACGAAAACGGCGTGGTGCATTTTTCTGATGCGCCGGATCCTTCCGCCCCGGCCGACGCGATCACGGTGCAAGACGCCATCCGGACGGAGACGCAAACCGTCCCCGTATCATATAAAACGGCACCGCCGAAGTCCCAGGGGACCAGCGTTTACGAAAGGGAGCTCGACAACCTGATCTATGAAAAAGAAAACGAACTCGAAATTCTGGAAAACAAGCACCGGAATGAAATCACGATCCTCAAAGCCGACCTGGGGCAAAAAAACATCCGACTGAAAGACGCCAGTTGGACTTCTGAGCCCGAAGTCGATACCGACCGGGGATGGGATAAATATCGTGATGACCGGGAAAAACGCAGCAAATACAGAGACGATGTCGAAAAAGCCGAAAACGCCGTCGCGGCAGTGGAGCGGAAAATCCGGATTGAAAATCAAAACTACCTGAGTGAAAAGCGCCGGCTGGAATCGCAGCTCACGCAGCTGAAATTGAGAAAGATGCGGTAAGGAAAACAATCTGCCAATAAGACGTCCCAGGCGACGGAAAGCGAGAAGACTTCATTTGAAAAACGACGTAATCAAACAGCTTCATGAGAGTTTTGAGGAAATGGTTCAGACCGAGTCCGAAACAGGGACCGAATTCTGGCTGGCGCGTGATCTCCAGGAGGCCCTTGGATATGCCAAATGGGAAAACTTCACCAAGGTTATCGGCAAAGCCAAAACCGCTTGCAAATCCTCTGGTTACGATTGCCAAGACCATTTTCTTGACGTCAGGAAAATGGTCACCCTCGGATCAGGTGCCGAAAGAGAAATTTCAGATATCGCCCTGACGCGATACGCCTGCTATCTTATCGCTCAAAATGGTGATCCATCGAAAAACGCCATTGCGTTTGCCCAGACCTATTTTGCCGTCCAGACCCGCAAACAGGAAATCATCGAAAAGCGCCTGGCGGAAGTCGAGCGCTTAAACGCCAGAAAGAAACTGACGACATCCGAAAAAGCCCTTTCCGGGATCATCTTTGAAAAAATCGGTGATGGCGGCGGTTTTGCCAGAATTCGCAGCAAAGGGGACAAGGCCCTTTTCGGCGGGGCGACAACGCAGGAAATGAAAGATCGTTTGCGCGTCCCCAAAAGCCGGCCTCTGGCGGATTTTTTGCCGACAATTACGATTAAGGCCAAGGATTTCGCAAATGAAATAACGAACTTCAATATCAAACGGGACGATCTGAAGTCAGAGGTTCGCATCGCCCGTGAACATGTGAAAAACAACACGGACGTCCGCAAGGTGCTAACCGACCGGGGGATACAGCCCGAAAGCCTCCCGCCGGCAGAGGACATCAAAAAAATTGAGAGACGGCATATTTCAGAACAAAAGAAACTGCCGAAGCAAACCGAAAAACTCGAATTCCTTCCAGAAGACAGGGAAAAATAATCCTTATTTGACCGCCTTGCACCCCACAAACACCCGGTCCCAATACCCGCCATCCACCAGCCGGATCTCGGTCGGGCCGATGCTGCTGCCGGACTGCCAGGCGGGGCGGGCGATTCGTGAATCGCCCCTACGGAATTCCGTACTCGAATTCCGGGGACACCATACTTAATAGAAAATGATCAAAGCGGACCGATATATGATCGGCCCTTTTTATTTCCAGGTTCAAATTATTTTCCTGCGGATCCGTCCAAATTCATTCCTTTCGTAACAACAAGTAGCCGGTCCTCAGTGAGCAGAGCCGTGTTTATCTGGGCTTTCAGGACGTTGATTCCTTGATGTTGTCGATGTCCTTGGCCGCTTCCGGATCAAAGGTAAAGGCGCAGAAGGCCTGCATCTGTCGCCTGTTGGAATACTGGAATGATCCGAATGCTCGGGACAAGCCGTTTTGCTTGCATGGGGTGGGCAATTGAAATAACGATGGTGAACCTTTCAACAAACTTGACATTGGATCAAGTTTTCATTTATCTTAGATCATGAAATTTGACCTTAAAATTGAATTATCAGAAAGCGAAGTAAAAGATTTATTTATTGATATCTGGAATAGAGGCGGGACCATTATTATTACCGGGCACGCCAAGGAAAGAATGCAGGAAAGAGGTTATTCCCTCAGGGATGTTGTACACATTATCTCAAATGGTTCCCTCGTTAATTCAGAATTTAATGAACCTATGGAGAACTGGAAATATAAATTTGAGGGAATAGATTTAGAAGATACAGCGGGTGGAGTGGTATTTTCCATCGCCAGTCAAAATACATGCGTTATAATTACGGTGCTTTCTTAAACTTTAAAGGGAAGAGAAAGTCCGGGGGCAAAAAAATGGATAAATGTTATATCTGCGGAGAACCCTTAGAGATCATCAAGGATAAACCGTATAAATACACGGAATGTGGTTTAGATGTTTTGTTGTTGGGTGTGACCCAATATCGTTGCAAATCCTGCAAAGAAGAATATGCAGCCATTCCTGACCCTCAGAAGCTTCACAAAGTGATCGGCATTGACATATGTAAAAACAAAAAGGCACTGCTCCATCCAGAAGAGATCAAATTCTTAAGGAAGGAACTTAATTTAAAAGCGAAGGACTTAGCCATACTTCTTGGTGTCGAAAACTCAACCGTTTCGAGATGGGAAAATGGGAAAAAGCAGATCGGGGAAAGTTCAGATAGGCTTTTACGAGCGCTCTTCCTTGGTTGTGTTGAAGACTCATGCGAACAAAAAGATAGGTGTTCGAATATTCTTGAGGTTTTTAAAAATTTTCCTATCCAAAGAAAAGAAATCAAAGAAAAATATAAAATTTCCCTTAATCCACAAGATTGGCTCATACCAGAATATGCGTGCAGCGTATAGGCGCCCCAAAGAAAAGGCCTACAAGCAGTTTTGTGGCCGGTTGGCTTTTACGTTTTTTCTGACACCTGATTCGCTTCAGTGACGTTTTTACGGGAGCCGTATAACCGCTGAGATTTTAAACCCGCCATATTTGCCGTCGTGACGAAGGGCGTCGGGATGTGAATCCCGACCTACAAAACCGGCGCTTTCGCAGATGCCAGGGAAAAATTTGAATCCGGCATCCGACAAAAACCGTTCGAATGTCGAATTTGCCATTTGCCGTCGTGACGAAGGGCGTTTTCCATATTCCTCGAAAGGTAAAGATCTCCAAATTACAGCAAAAATGACTTGACACCGATACTACACTTTGACTTAAAGTAGTTCAATCTATCATAATACGTCCAATTTTTTCCCCTCTCGTTCTTTGTCTTGCCCCTTCAATATGGAGGGTCTGCATTTCTGATCCGGTTCAGGACCCTAACTTTCGGAAAGGAAATACTGGTTATGGCACAGAAAAATCCGAAGTCGGCTGTAAGCATATCCCAGGTCAGCAAATCGTATATCAGCGGCGAATTGGAGACGCTCGTGCTTTCCGAATTAAACCTGGACATCCCCTGCGGTGAGTTCGTGGTCATCTTAGGGGTTTCCGGGAGCGGAAAGACGACCCTGTTGAACCTGATCGGCGCATTGGATGCCCCTACCTCCGGTCGGATACATGTGGATGGTGAGGAGATTACCGGCCAGGGCCGCTGGGCGCTGACCGACTACCGGCGCCGGAAACTGGGGTTCATCTTCCAGTTTTTCAACCTTTTGCCGACACTCACTGCCGTGGAAAACGTTCGGCTATCCCTTGATCTGATGGATCTCGAGCCTGAGCAACGCCGGACGACAAGTGTCGAGTCCCTGAGACGGGTCGGTCTGGATAAAAAACTGGACAAGTTCCCTGCCCAACTCTCCGGAGGAGAGCAGCAGCGGGTGGCAATCGCACGCGCCCTGTGCAAAAGCCCGTTTCTCGTTTTAGCCGATGAACCGACCGGCAACCTGGACGCAGATACGGGTGAGAAGATCGTTAAGACGATGAAGAAACTCAATCGGGAGACGGGGACTACCTTTATTATTGCAACGCACGATCAGGATATCGCCGGGGTGGCCGACCGGGTCCTGCATATTCGGAAAGGCCGAATCGTATGAG
>JAGXHH010000183.1 GCA_024636355.1 Desulfobacteraceae bacterium
CCTGTTTCAACGAAAAGGCCCACCGGCATTTCGGCCGGGTGCACCTGCCGGTCGCTCCCCGGTGCAACGTCCAGTGCCGATACTGCAACCGGCAGTTCGACTGCGTCAATGAAAGCCGGCCCGGAGTGACCAGCGCCGTGCTCGCACCGCACCAGGCCCTGATTTATCTGGAGAACATCCTGAAGAAAAAACCGAACATTTCCGTTGTGGGGATCGCCGGCCCGGGAGATCCCATGGCAAACGCCGAGGAGACCCTCGCGACCCTTTCCGGCGTTCGGGAAAAGTACCCGGACATGCTCCTCTGTCTGGCCACCAACGGCCTGAACCTCGGCCCCTGTGTCGACCGGCTCGCCGATATCGGTGTCAGTCACGTAACCGTTACGGTCAATGCCGTCGATCCCGCAATCGGTGAACGGATGTATTCATGGGTGCGCTACGGCAGACGGGTTTACAAGGCGGAAGAAGGGGTTCGAATCCTGATGGAGCGCCAGCAGGAGGCCATTGCACAAGTAAAGGCCCGGGGGATGACGGTGAAGGTCAATTTCATCGTGATTCCAGGGATAAACGACCACCATGTCGAGGCGGTCGCTTCCAGGATGGCCGCACTCGGTGTCGACCGGCTCAACTGCGTCGCCTACCGGCCGGCCCCCGGATCGGCTTTCGAAGATGTCATAGAGCCGACTGCGGCTTTCATGAAAGACATCCGGGCCGTGGCGGAAAAACACCTTCCCCAGATGCGGCACTGCACCCGGTGCCGGGCCGATGCGGTCGGCCTTCTCGGAGACGCACCCGATATGCGCTTGATGAACATGATGCGCGCCTGCGCATCGATTCAAAAGGGCGTTTCGGCCGCTCCGGCGCACACGGGCGACCGCCACTGTGTGGCCGTGGCCAGCCTGGAAGGAATGCTCGTTAACCAGCACCTGGGTGAAGCCGACAAGCTGTTGATCTACAAAGAAAAAAACGGAGAAGTCCACCTGGTCGAGGCCCGGGACACCCCGGAAAAAGGCTCGTGCGGCATGCGCTGGCAGCAGATGGCCGAAACACTGTCGGATTGCCATACCCTGCTGGTGTCGGGCATCGGGGAGAACCCGAAGCAGGCATTAGCGGCAACCGGAATCGATATCAAGGTCATCGACGGCATGATCGACGAAGCCGTCCGGGCGGTATATTCCGGCCAAAGCCTCCGCCACATGATCCGCAGGGAGGTGTCGGCCTGCAGCGGCGCGGGAATGGGATGTGGGTAGGAGGAAGAGGGTTCAAGGTTCAGGGTTCAAGGTTCAAGGTTAAAACCGTAGGGGCGGACCTGCGTGTCCGCCCTGCCGTTCAGGTTCAGGCTTAAACGACGGTGCGGTTTTGCAGGTCGGGATTCACATCCCGATGGGGGGCGATTCGTGAATCGCCCCTACGGATGACCATTGTATATGGACCCGTTTACCGGCCTCACAATGTAGGGGCGATTCACGAATCGCCCTTCCGGGATGGGCAGAATGCGATTAAGCCATAGAAGAAAAGGATAATTTATCATGGAAAAGCCGAAGCACCATATTTTCGTATGCGCCAGTTTCCGAGCGGACGGCGAGGCCAAGGGAATGTGCAGCAAAAAAGGCGCTGCCGGGTTTCTGCCGTACATTGAAAACGAAATCCTCGACCGCGGGCTGGATGCCCAGGTGACCAGCACCGGGTGCATGAAGATGTGCGACAACGGTCCGGTCCTGGTGATCCATCCGAACAATACCTGGTACGGTGGCGTCGAAACCGAGGAGATCATCGATGAAATCCTCGATGCACTGGAAGGAGGGGGCGTCGCCGAAGCGTACTGCATATGACGGATAACCCCATTGCCATCCGCAATGCCGATGCCGGAGACATCGACTCCCTGCTGGAACTGCTGCGCGAACTGTTTGCCGTTGAAGCCGATTTTGAATTCAATGAAGCGCACCAGCGGCGGGGTCTTTTTCTCATGATGGACGGCTGCCGGAAGCACAAGGTTGTCAAAGTGGCGGAAACCGCTGGCCGGGTCATCGGCATGGCCAGCGCCCAGGCGGTGATTTCGACCTCCGAGGGCGGCCATGCCGCCCTGGTGGAAGATGTCATCGTCTCCCCCGCCTTCCGGGGCCGCGGCATCGGCAGGCGACTGGTCGAAAGCGTATGCGGCTGGGCCGATGCCAGGGGCATCACCCGGCTGCAGCTCCTCGCCGATGGCAAAAACATGCCGGCCCTCGAATTTTATGAACAGATCGGCTGGCATCGGACCCAATTGATCTGCATCCGCAGGAAGCTTTTAAAATGAAACGGATAGAAATTGTCGACACCACATTAAGAGACGGATTGCAGGCACCGGGAATCGATTTTTCCAGGGCGGAAAAAATCGAGATTGCCGGCAGGCTCGACCGGATCGGGGTGGCCGAACTGGAACTCGGCACGCCGGCCATGGGACAAGCGGTTTGCGACGATATCCGCACGATCGCCGGCCGCAATTTGAACGCCCGGACGTCCGCCTGGTGCCGGGCGCGCCATGACGACCTGGCCCTGGCCGGCCAATGCGGGGTCGACGGCGTCCATATCAGCTTTCCGGTTTCAGACATCCTGCTTGCGGCTTTTAGCAAGGATCTGGCTTGGGTATACCGAACCCTCTCCGAAATCCTCCCGGAAGCGGTCCGGCAATTTCAATGGGTTTCCGTCGGCGCCCAGGATGCCTCCCGCACGGAGATGAAACGGCTGATCGAATTTGCCCGTGCCGCCGCCGGCTTTCGGATCGACCGGCTGCGCCTTGCCGATACGGTCGGCATCTGGCGGCCGAGTCGGATTGATCGGGCCATTCGGATAATAAAGCGCCATGTTCCGAAAATCTCCCTGGAATTTCACGCGCACAACGATCTTGGCATGGCGACCGCAAATGCGGTGGCCGCGGCTGAAGCCGGCGCCGATGCGGTGAGCGTGACCGTAAACGGCATCGGCGAACGGGCGGGCAATGCCGCTTTGGAAGAAGTCGTCATGGCAATGTCAGGTAGTCCTGGGATGGAAGGCGGGGGGATGGAATGCGGCGTGAAAACGGAAGACCTGATCGCCGTATGCGACCGGGTGGCGGCAATGTCCGGGCGGCCGATACCGGTCTCCAAGCCGATCACCGGTTCGGCCGTTTTTTCTCATGAATCGGGGATCCATTGCGCCGCCCTGCTCAAATCCCCCCTTGCCTATCAACCGTTTCTGCCGCAGGCGGTGGGCCGGTCCGACACCCGGTTTATCATCGGTTCCCACAGCGGAACAGCGGCCCTGCGGTCCGCACTGGGCAGACATGAGATCGAACTGGACGAGGATCTCGCCCCCGCATTTCTGGAACGGATTCGTGCCCGGGCGAAAACGCAGAAACAAGCGATAAGCGACTTTCAGGTATGTCGGCTGTATATCGATTTGGCATGCAAAAACCGTTTTCCGTAATTTTCCGTAGGTTGGGTTGAGCGGAGCGAAGCCCAACCTACCGATCCGTGCACGTGCACGAGCACGTGTACGTTCACGTGCACGAAAAAACCGACGACATCTGCGCCATTGATCATAGGATGTGCTGACGCAGGAAGCGCATCGGCTGCGCAACGGCCATCTGGCAGGGTTCCCTTTCACAGGGAGGAAGCCCCGAACTGCGGGCCGGTGTTTTTGTCCGATGTAATTTTTTGCCTTCTTGAAAACCGGGTGTCGGGATGGGAATCCCGACCGAAACAACCGGCTCTTTTCTTGAGTTTTAAATAGCCATTTTTGTAAATTCATGGGGAGCGTTATACATTTTTGGATATAGGCACTCCGGATCTTCTCTTTAAAAATGATTTGAACCGTACCGGAACAAGAACACATCATTTATGCAAACGGCCCATTAACAGGCCCATCCGCTGTCCATGACCCGGCTTTTGCATCTCGATCGAAAGAAATGGCATCCTATTTGCTATCATAAAATCATGAATTCTTTTTCCAACCCGAAAACGCACGGCCGGAGCACCCAGTGGACACACTGCTGAGAAAAAACCAGGAACTGGCATCTATTCTTGAGGTCAGCCGGGTATTGACCAGCTCGTTTGATCTGGAGCAGAACCTGAATGCGGTCATGGAAATTCTGGCCACAAACCTTGAGATGCAGCGCGGTTGCGTATTTCTGCTCGATCGCCTCGATGCGGAAATCCGGATCGTGGCCGCCTATGGCTTAAGTGCCGCTGAAGTACGCCGGGGAAAATATCGCATCGGCGAAGGCATTGTCGGCCAGGTGATCGAATCGGGGTCTCCGATGTTTGTTCCCAATATCGGCCGGGAGCCCAAATTTTTAAACAAGACCCATTCCCGGCCCCGTAAATCCGGCATATCGTTTCTGTGCATCCCTATCGCCATCGACAAGGAAACCTTCGGCGTACTCACCGTGGATCGGATCTATGCCGAAGAACAGGGAACCGTCGATGACGACCTCCGGGTCCTTCATATTGCGGGTTCCCTGATGGCCCAGTTCATCAAGCTGTGGGATCATTTCCGGAAAACGGAAAAAGAATGCGGTGACCTGCGATCCCGACTCCGGGAACGCTACAGTCTGCCGAACATCATCGGCGATTCCGAAACCCTCCACCATGCCTTGAAGGCCGTCCGGAAGGTGGCCGCAACCGACACCACCGTGCTCCTGCTCGGTGAAAGCGGTACCGGCAAGGAACTGGTCGCCAAAACCCTGCATTACCAGAGCCAGCGGGCACAACAGCCGTTTGTCCCGGTCAATCTCGCCGCCCTGCCCGAAAGCCTGATCGAAGCCGAACTCTTCGGCGTGGAAAAAGGCGCGTTCACCGGGGCGGCGGTTCGGCGCACCGGACGTTTTGAAACCGCCGACGGGGGGACCCTGTTTCTCGATGAAATCGGCGAACTCCCCCTTCTCCTCCAGGTCAAACTGTTGCGGGTGCTCCAGGAAAGAAGCTTTGAACGGGTCGGTTCATCGGAGCCGGTCCGGGTCGATGTTCGGGTGGTTGCCGCCACGAACAAAAACCTGTTCGAGGAAGTCAGGCGGGGAAACTTCCGGGAAGACCTCTACTGGCGATTAAATGTCGTTCCCATCGTCCTGCCCCCGCTGCGTGAACGCAGGAGCGACATCCCGCTGCTGCTCAATTACTACATCAAGCAATTCAATACCTTCTACAGTCGCGATATCTGCATAAGCCGGGCGGCAATGGAGAAAATGACCGCTTACGACCTGTCTCTTATACACATCTGACGCTGCC
>JAGXHH010000184.1 GCA_024636355.1 Desulfobacteraceae bacterium
CGTCGGCAGCGTCAGATGTGTATAAGAGACAGGATCCGGTTCGGCCATGATGTGGTCCGGCGGATCCAGCACGGTTCGACTCCCGAAGGGCTGATTGAGATGTCCGGGGCCGTCCGGGAAGGCATCAACCGGCTTATCGATCAGGTGTGCGAAGATTCCAATATCTCTTCCGATGAAATCCTGGACGTGGTCATCGGGGGCAACACCACCATGCTGCAGCTGGCGGCAGGTATCGACCCCGAGCCCCTGGGGCATGTTCCCTTTACCGTTGGCATCGAGAGCGGCCGGACATATCCGTCGGAACAATTCGACTTAAACGTCCACCCGGCCGCCCGGGTTTATGTCCCCCCGGTGCTCCACGCCTACGTAGGGGCGGATATCAGTGCCGGGTTGCTGGTCTGTCCGCAGTTTTTCAATGATGATGACCGGTCGATACTTTTTGTCGACATCGGCACCAACGGCGAGATGGGATTGAGCGCCTCCGGCAAATTTCTGACGACCTCGACTGCGGCAGGCCCGGCATTCGAGGGTATGGGAATTTCAGCCGGGATGCGGGCGCGAATCGGAGCAGTCGAGGCCGTGACCACGGACCGGCATTCCATCAAGATGCACACCATCGGCAATGCCCCGCCCGAGGGTATCTGCGGCAGCGGCATTATCGATCTGACGGCCGCACTGTTTAAAACCGGGGTCATCGATGTCTCCGGGCGTATGCGCCGCCCTTCGGATGTAAAGGGTCTGCCGGAACTCGTTTCTTACCGGATCGGGGAACGCGATGGTGTTGCCGCATTTCATGTGGGTGAAGCGGTTTACTTCACCCAGGAGGATGTCCGTCAGGTGCAGCTGGCCAAAAGCGCCTTGAGGGCGGCCATCGATATCCTGCTCGAAGAAGCCGGCATTCGCCCGGATCAGCTCGATTCGATCGTACTGGCCGGCGGTTTCGGTTATTCCCTGCGGCCTGAAAATCTTGAAATCATCGGCCTGATTCCGCCGGGTACCGCAGCCCGGGTCACCTTTGCCGGAAACACGTGCCGCATCGGCTGCATGCAGATGCTGCGCAACATTTCACATCGCCGGTTCCTGGAAGAAAAGATCGGGCGGGTCTCCCATGTTTCCATCGAGAGCCGCCCGGATTTCATGGAAAAATATGTCGAACACATGGAGTTTCCTGAAAATACAAATGACTGAACAAACCGATACATACCCTGTCGACCGGGATCATCCCCGGGTCGTGATCGCCTGTGGCGTGATGAAAGCCGAGCTCGACCGGCTGGTCACCGGAGATACGCCGATCGAAATCCGGTATCTCGACCAGAACCTTCACCGCTCCCCGGAAAAGATGCCGGCCCTGATCCAGGCGGAAATCGATGCCGTGGCCGGTTATGCCGGTCATATCGTTTTGGGATACGGGCTGTGTTCCAACGGTGTTGTGGGCGCAAAGGCGGTCAAGCAGCCGATGTGCATTCCAAAAGCCCACGACTGCATCACCCTGATGCTCGGCTCCCGGAGCGCTTACCAGCAGGCGTTTTCCAAACGTTCCGGAACCTATTACCTCACTGCCGGGTGGGTGTCCGAGCAGAAGGATCCCCTGGGGATGATGGAAAACGAATACGTGCCGCGAATGGGACGGGAAATGGCCGAATGGGGAATCCGCGAAGAGCTCCTGCACTACACCCACATTGTGCTGATCAACACCCGGGGGGGCAATGCCGTGAGCTTGCGCGCCCGGGCGCGGGCGAATGCCGAATTTCTCGGAAAAACCTATGAAGAAATTGAAGGATCGGACGCGCTTTTCCGAAAAATCGTGTTCGGCCCCTATGGGCAGGAGGATTTCGTCTGTCTCGCCCCCGGGGAACCGGTTAAACAGAAGCCATTTTTGTGAAGCGGCCTGATTCCCCGCTCTTTCCTGCTCATGCTCCTGCTCCTGCTCTTGCTCCTGCTCCTGATCTTAATCTTAATCTTAATCTTAATCTAAAAAAATTGGAACATGACCTATATTGATGAAATTGTATAAAAAACAAAAATTAACCACATAGAACACAGCGCGACCATTGGCTGCAACCAAACTATATCAAACCACAGAGGCACTGCGAACAGCGGTTTGATATACATGAAGACCATGAAGAACATGAAGGTTTAAAGTTAAAAAATCCCTTCATGGATCTTCATGAGACCTTCATGTACTTCATGTAAAAAAAACTTGTTCAAAATTTATATGAATTCAAACGAAGAGGAGAATGCTCATGTTAATTGTCGGTGAATTGATCAATTCAAGTCGAAAGGCCATCAAGGCGGCCATCGAGTCGGGAAACATTGAAGAAATCCAGAAAATCGCAAAAGAGCAGCGTGAAAACGGCGCGGACTATATCGATATCAATGCCGGCACATTTGTCGGAAAAGAAGCCGGCTATATGAAATGGCTGGTCGAAAAAGTCCAGGAGGCGGTCGACGCCCCGTGCTGCATTGACAGCCCGGACCCGAAAGTCATCGAAGCCGTGCTGCCGCTTCACAAGGGGATCCCGATGATCAACTCCATCTCCCTGGAAAAGGAACGCTATGATGCCCTGATACCGGTTGTTTCCGGTACGGACTGCAAGGTGATCGCCTTGTGCATGAGCGATACGGGGATGCCGGAAACAAAGGACGAACGCCTGGCCATTGCTGACGAACTGGTCAATAAACTGGTCAAAAACAACGTTGCCGTTGAAAACATTTACGTCGATCCCCTGGTCCAGCCGATTTCCACCAGCGACCGCTACGGGGTGGAATTCATGAACGCCATCGAGGCAATCATGAAAGAGTTTCCCGGTATTCATACCATCTGCGGCTTGTCCAACATTTCCTACGGGCTGCCCGAACGCAAGTTGATGAACCAGACATTTATGGTCATGGCAATCGCCAAAGGGCTCGACGGGGCTATTATCAATCCGCTCGATCGCCGGATGATGGCCAATATCCATGCAGCGGAAACACTGGCCGGCCGCGATGAATACTGCTCGAATTATCTCACGGCTTACCGGGAGCAGAAGCTCGTTCTGGAATAAAAATATTTTCGATATCCCGGCAACCAATTCAAAGGAGGAGTAGTAGAATGACATACAAAGTACTGGTAAGTGACAAGCTCGGTGATGCGGGCATCCAGATTTTTAAGGACGAAAGCGACATTGAAGTCGATGTAAAGACCGATCTTACCCCGGAGCAGCTCAAGGAGATCATTGGACAATACGACGCACTGGCGGTTAGAAGCGCCACAAAAGTGACGGCGGAACTCCTGGATGCCGCCGGAAAAATGAAGGTGATCGGCCGGGCGGGTATCGGGGTGGACAACATTGATGTCCAGGAAGCCACCAAACGTGGAGTCCTTGTAATGAACACCCCGGGCGGCAACGTAGTGACCACGGCCGAGCACGCCATTGCCATGATGATGGCGCTGACCCGGAATATCCCCCAGGGGACCATGTCGCTCAAAGCCGGACGCTGGGACAAGAAGCAGCTTCAGGGCCGGGAGATCATGAACAAGACCCTGGGTGTGATCGGGTTCGGCAAAATTGGATCGGTTGCAGCCGCCCGCGCCAGGGGCCTGAAGATGAAGGTCCTCGTATACGACCCCGTGGTGACTCCCGAAATAATTCAGAAGACCGGCTGCGAGAGTGTGTCGCTGGATGAGCTGTATGCAAAAGCGGATTACATTACCGTCCATGTGCCCAAAATCAAGAAAACCGCCAACATGATCAACAAGAAGGCGTTTGACGCGATGAAGGACGGGGTGATGCTCGTCAACTGCGCCCGAGGCGGGATTGTCGACGAACAGGCCCTTTACGATGCGCTTAAAAGTGGTAAAGTAGCTGCTGCGGCACTCGACGTATTTGAAACCGAACCCCCGGCCGCCGATCATCCCCTGCTATCGCTCGACAATGTCATCGTTACGCCGCACCTGGGCGCCTCCACCCTGGAGGCCCAGACCAACGTAGCCGTGGCCATCGCACGGCAGATCATCGATTATCTGAAGAACGACACGATTACCAATTCGGTCAATGTGCCGTCTGTGTCGGGCGAGGTCCTTGCCGAACTCGATCCGTTCATCTCCCTGGCCGAGCGCCTTGGTTCCATGCAGGCCCAGTTGGTCGAGGGGCATATCAAGGAAGTGGAGATCGCATACGACGGGAATTTTTCCGACCTGGACACCTCTCCGGTGACGACCGCCGTCATATGCGGCCTGCTTGAACCGCTGGTGTTAGACGATGTCAACGCGGTCAATGCCCGGTTCCTGGCCAAGGATAAGGGAATCAAATTGCTGGAATCGAGCAGCGAAGATGCCGATGAATTTATCAACCTGATAACGGTGACGGTCCGGACCGACAAAATGGAGAGTTCTGTCGCCGGCACCCTGTTCGGCAAGCAGGACCCCAGGGTGGTCAAGATCAATGACTTTCGTCTGGAGATGCAGCCGAAGGGGTATCTCACCCTGATTCACAATATGGACATTCCCGGAGAGATCGGGCATATCGGTACGGTTCTTGGAGAAAACAACATCAATATTGCCCGGATGACCGTCGGTCAGGAAGCCATTGGCGAGGGGAAGCGTAACATTGTTTTTTTAAGGACCGATACGCCAATGCCGGAAGGCATTCTGGAAAAGCTCGGGAATATCCCCCAGGCCCGATCGGTTACTTATATTGAATTGTAAATGTTTGAGATTTGCAGATAGAATAATTCGTGCCCGTGCGTGTTTATGTGAACATGCACGGGCACGACAATACAGCTTCTGCAGCGCATATTTCTCAAGCTGCTGAATTTGATCCGTCTAGTGAAGATAGCTGAAGTAAATCCATGGGGAAATCAAAAGTACGGCGGGCAGGGAAAACTCCGGTGGCGGGAATTCCGGAAGCGGCCGGGGACGGCCGCTTCCGGCTGAATCTATTTACCCGGCCATCCGGTTCACACTTGACAGGTAAAGGTCCTGGTATTTTCGGTGGTCGTTTTCGTTGAGTTCTCCGGGCAGCCGATCTTGCGCATGTTTTGTGGCGGCATCGACCAGTTCTGAAAGGAAGTTGGCTCTGGCCTGGCCGATCCGGTTGAAGGCTTTTTTCTTCTCCAGTTCCAGCATGTGCTGACTTTGTCGCCGGGCATCCTCTATGATCTGCTGCTTGATCTGCTGGCCCTGCTCAACAATGCGTTCCTTGATCTTCTCGAAGCGAACGGCACTTTCATCGACCTTGCGCTGGGTCTCCTCGATCATTTCCTGCATCTGCTGTTTTTTGGATTCAACCTCTAAGATCTGCCCGGCCACCTCATCTTTCTGGCCTTGCAGGAAGGACAGCAACGGCTGCTTCCCGTACCGGACGAGAAGAAATACCAGGATGCCGAAATTGATCCAGCGCATGATGAAATCGAAAGTAGGGCGCCAATCGGCAGCTCCATCCTCGGCGAAAACCGGAACGCCCGTCAGGTGAAGCAGCAACCCGACGACAATCAGTATCGAAATGAGTGTGTGCAGACGCTTCCCGTTATCCACGTGCAACCCCCCGATCCAGTATCTTTTCCATGATTTGCAGTGCCAGTTTTTCCGATTCTTTCACCAGTGATTTGCGCGCTTCGGAAATCTGTTGGTCGACTACGCTCTGATTATGTGCCCGGATCCCATCGATTTCCTGTCGGGCGTCCGCCAGAATTTGATCGGCTTGAACGGAACCGGCGTCCGCGAGTGCTTCTCTTTGCGAATCGGCTTCCTTGATTGCCGCCTGTTCGTTTTCCCGGAGTTGCAGTTCCATCGATGTGAGCTGTTCTTCGGACTGGATAATCGAGGTTTTAATTTCCTTTATATATCCATCCCGTTCCTGCATGGTCGCCCGCAACGGTCTGATCATGATGCGATTAATAAGAAACAGGAAAATCAGAAAGGAAACCATTTGTGCAACAAGGGTTTCATTGATGGTGATAAGTGCTATGTTGCTGACAATCTCCATCGTACGTCTTTCCTCTCAAACCATTTGGAAAATGGCTCGGTAACGCTTTTTTGTCAATACGCTGTTCCCGCGCACAATTCTGTTTTCCATGCCCCGCCCGAAATCCCCCGGACGATCTAATTCCGGCGTCTTCGAGCTTTTCTGGCCTTCTGGAAAACGGCAGCAGTCAGCGCCGATACGGATAAATGCAACTAATGCCTTGTGCGCTTAGACAACAAACAGAAGCAGCAGAGCCACAACCAGGGAATAAATACCGGTCGATTCCGATACTGCCTGACCAACCAGCATGGTCCGGGTCAGCAGACCGGCTTCTTCCGGACGGCGGCCAATAGCTTCGCACGCTTTGCCCGCTGCAAATCCTTCACCGATTCCGGGTCCGATTGCGCCGAGACCCATTGCCAGACCGGCTCCCAAAAAAGCAATTGCCTTGATGAACTCAACACCTGTGATATCCATTTCCACATCCTCCGTTTAGAAAAGTTAATATCCTGCTGTGTATAGTAATTCTTTATGTATTCAACGACAGTAATAGCGCCACTACCAGTGCATAAATGGCCGTGGATTCAGTAACAGCCTGGCCAACCAGCATTGTGCGCGTCAAAATGCTTAGTGTTTCCGGATTTCTTGCCGCTCCTGTAACCGCATTTCCGGCAACAATCCCATCCCCGATTCCCGGGCCGATTGCCCCGAATCCCATGCATAAGCCGGATGCCAGCAAACTGAATGCGGGTATCAGGGCCATTGTATCCGGCAAGGGTTTAAACAGCAGGAGCAGTGCGATTAAAAATCCGAAAATTGCCGGTGACTGGGAAACTCCGGAACCGATGAGCATCAGTGTATTCAGTTTATTGGCCATGCCCGGCTGGCGTCCGATTCCTTCACAGGCAGATCCCGCGGGCAGACCGGATCCTACACCACTGCCAATCGCCGAAAGCCCCATTGCCAGACCGGCTCCCAGGTAAGCCCATGCAGTCAAAATGGAGTGTCCTTCGGCGGGTGAAAACAACAGCATCATGGCGATGACCAGGCCGAAAATCCCCGCGGTTTCAGCCACTGCCTGACCCACGAGCATTGTTCTTAAAATTTCGCCGGAAAGGTTGGGGCGATAGGAAACCGCCTGGTTGGCCTTTCCCGCTGTATAACCTTCGCCGATAGCCGCTCCAATGGCGGAGAGGCCCACTGATAAACCAGCTCCCGTGAAAGCCGCAGCTCTAATCCATTCGTACGTCTCAAAAGTCATATTAATTTACCTGCACTGCTATATAGACAAGGGTTAACATCGTAAAGACGAACGCTTGAATCGCACCGATGAACAATCCGAAAAAGGCATACAGAAACGGGGGCAATATCATGTTGAACACCAGGTAGGTGACCACCAGGATAATGATCGAACCGCCCATGATGTTGCCGAACAGACGGAAGGAAATCGAGACCACCTTTGCCAGTTCACCGATAATGTTCAAGGGCGCCATGAAGACAAACGGTTCCACATAGGCTTTGGAATATTCTTTCAGACCTTTGGCTTTTATTCCCGCGTAATGGGCAATAAAAAAACCGAGCACACCGAGGCCTAAGGGAAGATTCAGATCCTTGGTCGGTTCCTCCATCAGGGGAATGACGCCGATCCAGTTGCACGTGAGCAGGAAAATAAATAAGGCGGTAATTAACGGCGCATAGGTTTTGGCCATCTTTTCGCCAAGGGCGTCTTCGGTTATTGAGTAAAACTGGAACACGAACATCTCGCCGACAACCTGGACAGGACCGGGGATCAGCTGCCGGTAACGCGCGGCCAGATACCCGAAAGCCAACAGGAGAAGGATCACAATCCAGGTCATGACCAGGGATGTCAGGTTGAAGGTCATTTCATAACCGAACATGGGTACGATCAGTTGATGTATCCTACCGAGTTCTTCCATAGCGCATCAATAATCCAAGTGTTTTGGTGTTGATGAGAAAATCACCCGGCTCATCTGTTCCACCAGGATGAGTCCCTGGATCATGAACAGTCCGATTACGGTTGTCGCCAGGTTGTATTGTGGCATCTTGATTGACATGATCAGGGGGATCGCAAGCAGAACGTAGCGCATTAAAATGGATCCGCCCGAAATGAGGATCGCGCGGTTACGGGTAATGCCGAGCCGCATGGGCAGTGTTTCCCCTGCGATAATGAAATTAAAGACGCTGAAAAGCGTGCCGAGGATCAGCCCTTTGCCCAGCGCTTTAAACGAAAGAAGGATCAGGGCCAAACCGACAAAAATGGCAATAGAGATGGCAATCGAAGCGTATTTTTTTTCGGTCTGCCGAATTTCTTTAAACTGGTCCATCTTTAATCCTTGCCACTGCCGTTTTTTTTATCGCGGTCCTTGTCCGGTTCCGTGATTTCCATGATCTGCCGGTAAACCACAACCGCCCCGCCGATGACGCCCAGGATAATGAACAGGGATGTGAAGATTCCCCGTAATTCTAACCATCCATCGAGCAGGCGACCTACAAAGAAACAAAACATAATCGATCCGGCCATGGTCAGCCCGAGTTGGGCGACGATTTGCATGTGCTCCGTCCATGTCCGGTTTTCTTTGTAATGAAAATATTTTTTCTGTGACATATAGCGCCCCTCAAAAGCAAAGATTTTTAACAGGTCGGATTATGATCGTCAAGACAATTTTTTTAATACAATTATCTGTAAGAATTACAATTTTTTCCCTGCAGATCAAGTGATTCGGATGGATATGGAAGTTAATTTATAGGAAATGGATGATTTTTGAAGCAATTAGCATGCGGATGGCAAATTTTTACCCAATACTTTTGTAATGGGCCGCATACCCGTTTTTTTTTCAGCATTCGGTTTGGAGTCAAGACGGGCACGCGAGAAAGGCGGGGAAAAAAAGCTTTTGATATCCTGGTTTTTCAATACGAGAAGCCGTCGATCAGATTATGAAATTTGATCGACGGCCTTTTTAACAGCCCTCTGTGGTTAAACCGGACTTCCAAGGAGCTCGCCTATTTCGGGATGGGATTCCTTTTCGTTGTCGTTGTCGTAATCGCCGCTTCTCGAGTACGACAACGACAACCATTTCGCTTTCGCTTCACTGACAACGAGGAAAGCTAAAAAGCATGGAAAGTTCCTTCCCGTAAAAACGCCGTGCAGCGGAGTTGGTCAGCTTTTTACGAGGCCCTCAAACCTGGCTGTTTAATCAGTATTGCCAGCCCAGAAATCCCAGGGTGACGATATTGGCGATGATGGCCACGGCAAACAGTGCGGTTATCGTCAATACCTTTGCCCGGTTCGATTTCATGGCAATTACCAGGTAGGTCACGACATAGAAATGGAAGTAGCCGAAGAAAAAGATCAGCCAGATCCCCTTGAACGACAGGTTCCAGTATTCATAGGACCAGATGAGATGGTTGCCGATATTGAGCAGGCATTCAACGAAAACGGCAAAAGCGGAATAAGCGATCGCCCAGAACCACCCTTCGGGGATGCCGAGTATCTTTAAGCGACGGTTCTCGGTGAGGGTATGATAGTAGACGATACCGGCAAGGGCGAACATGAACATGATTTCAATATTCCACCCGAGCATGGTCCGCAGGCCGGTTTCGCCCGGAACGGTCCAGACGGCGGAATAATTTGTGAAGTGATAGACCCAGCCGTTCCATGTTTCATTGATAAAATCCATGGCAAACAGGGTCAACCCGGCAAAAACCGCGTTCCAGTTGCCGCTTTGGCGGGCATTTTTGATTTCCACGGTATAAATGTAGAGCACAATGGAAAACAAGGGGATAACGTACCATTTGATCGTGGACAAATCCCGCAGGTGATCGAACGCCTGAAGTGTTGCAGCAGTTGGCATCGGTATTCTTCTCCTGGTTTCATGAAATTGGCAAAAGAAGGGCTCTTATAAAAGATCGTGCTGGGGTTCGGACCCCATCTATCCGGGGTTCGACAGTTCCGACATGATTTTCGGTATGATCGTTTTGAGTTGGACCTGCAGGAAATGCCCGTTTCCTTCTTCGGAAAGGGCGGCGATAAAACGGTAATTGCCACCGGCGTACAAATCGGTGGTGCGCATACTCAGCAGGCCTTGAGGCGTGTGGAGGGTCAATCCGTTGCACGGCCCCATACCTTTCTGGCCCAGATGTTTCGAGCAATCCATATGCATCCGGTTGACGGCCTCTGCGACCGCATTGAAATCGATCGATTCTTCCGGCAGATCGGCGGCCAGCACTTTGCCGTCACTATTGATTACGGCCATTCCCTTATAGCCCTTGATGGTCCGAAGAATTCCGGAATTCCGGTCGACTGCGGTCTGCAGTCGGTTCGGATTTTTTGTCTGCGCGGGCGCAGGCTTTCCCGCTCCAGTCGATTGCCGATCCGCGGCGGAATCTGCTGCAACAGGTGATGCAGATGGATTTTCCTGTTTCAGCTTTGTCTTGTCAGGCGCATTTTTCCGGGTTGCTTTTACAATGGCCATTTTTCCTCCGTGATTCGGTGATTCTGTCTCATTTAAACCATTGGGCCGTTTGCACCTGCTTCCGCGCGAACAGCGCTTGACGGCGCTGGAGCAAGTATCTATAACTGATTTGATTAACGAGGCATATAGAATAAGTCAATCTAATTCGTCTATTTGGGTCAATAGTTTAGAATGTATAATAGGATATTTCGTATAGCCCTGGTGTCCATATGCCACCGTAACCATTTGCCATTGTTGTGCCTTGCGCTTTTGGCGGCCACGATCATTTCAACCGGTGCGCCCGCAGAGGCGGTGGTCATCAAAGTGGCCAGCTACAATGTCGAAAACCTGTTCGACGCGGCTTGCGACGGTACCGAGTATCCTGACTTCATCCCGAATGGCGATACCGGCTGGAATCATAAACTGTTCGCACTCAAGGTCGACCATGTTGCCAGGGTGATAAAAGATCTCGATGCCGATATTGTGGCGCTCCAGGAGATCGAATCGGCAGCAGCGCTGAACCGTCTGCAGGAGCATCTCCGAAAGAGCGGCGCCGCCTATTCCTATGCAGCCCTTGCCGATAAAACGAAAACGGCGGTCCGGTGCGCCGTGCTCTCCCGGTACCGGATGGACGAAAACCGGGCAATCGTCATCGGTCGGCCGGGTGCAAGAGATATCCTGCGGGTGACCTTTGAGATCAACGGCAATCCGCTGGTGCTGTTCGTCAATCACTGGAAATCCAAATCCGGACCGGAAAGCCGCCGGATGGCCGAAGCCCGGGTTCTCAGGACCGCGATTTCAACACTTCCTCCGGACACCGATTATCTGCTGCTGGGGGATTTCAATTCGGATTATGACGAATTTAACACCCTTGCCGCCAATCCGGAGTTAAATGACACCAGCGGGCGCACCGGCATCCACCATGTCCTGCAGACCCTGGCCGATGACCGCCTTGTGGACGAAGCGCTCCTGGCGGGACAAACCGGCGGACGGCTGCATTACGACTTGTGGATGGAAATAGAGCCCCGACGCCGCTGGTCGACCGATTATTTCGGCCGCCGGCAGTCGCCGGACCATATCCTGGTCCCGGCCGCACTCTATGACGGCCGGGGGATTTCCTATGTGGACAATACCTTTGACACATTCGATCCGGGTTACCTGTTTTCCGGGGGGCGCATTTTCAGATGGCAGCGGGCGCGTGGAGGAACGGGTGCCCACCTCGGAGCCGGATATTCCGATCATCTGCCGATTTATGCCTGTTTTACCGACTCGCCATTTTCGTTTGATAAAGGCCCCGGCGCCTCTGCCGCTCAGCCGGAGACTGCCGCCATTTCGGATCTGTATCGATCCGAAACCGGTGCGGCTTATTATCAACTGAACAATTGCGCGGTCATCTACAAAAACGGTACCAGTGCGGTCATCAAGCAGCAAGACGGCCGGGCCGTTTATGTCTACAAATCCGCCGGTGTCCTTGAAGCCGGGCGCGTATACGACCTGAGCGTCAGGCAGCTCTACCGGCATTACGGCAACCTGGAGATCACGGAAGTTGAAAATGTCGTTGAGCAGAAGAAACGAATCAAACCCACCGATTTTTTTATTTCGGAGCAACACATAGAGGACCTGAGCGATCCCCGATTTGAAAACGAGATCCTGACGCAAATGACCGGCCGTTATGACGGGCGGTGGTTCCATTACGGCGCCGGACGCCGGATCCGTCTTTATTTTCCGGACAAATCGCTGGCGCCGAAAAATGCCGGGCCGGTTCAGATATCAAATGCCCGGATCGGTTTCCACAAAACAGCTGAGCTCGTGATCGAAAGAAAAGAGCAACTGTGGGAAAAGAAATGAAGATTCGGCTCCCGGGAGCTTTGCCGGAAAAGTGCTTTACCCGGGCGGCCTGTGCGTGATAATTGCGGAATCTGGTTGTCTGGTCGCTTGAGCTATTTCGTCATTTCGCAGGCCGGGGAAAACGACTTCCAGGGAACTTGATATTTTCGGTTTTGGTTTTGGGTTTCGTGCACGTGAACGTACACGTGCTCGTGCACGTTCACGGCATTTTGTTTTTAATCTCCATTTTTGAACACCGCCCATCGGGGTAAATGGCTATCAGGATTAAGAAAGAGCAAGAGCAAGATTAAGAGCAAGATTAAGATTAAGAGCAAGATTAAGATTAAGAGCAAGAGCAAGATTAAAGCGGGTATTTGAGTGGATAACCGGATTCAGGAAATATGATCAAACGCATCGAAATCACCAATTTCATGTCGCATGCCCATACGGTAATCGAGCCCGCCGAGGGCCTGACCGTGATCGTCGGCGACAACAATACCGGCAAATCCGCCCTGGTCAGTGCCTTCCAGGTGCTTTGCCGAAATGCCCCCGGCGATTACATGGTCCGGCACGGCGCGCGGGAGTGCAGCATCCGGGTGTTTACGGACGACGGGCACGAGATCGAATGGGTACGCAAGGGGAAGGTGGTCAGTTACCGGATAAACGGCAGGGATGTGCACCGCCTGGGCGGCGCCGTGCCGGAGGATCTGCATGATCTGCTGCGCCTGCCGCTGGTGGAAACGGAAAACGAACCGTTCGATATCCATTTCGGTGAGCAGAAAAAGCCAATTTTTTTATTAAACGAGTCGGCATCCCGCCGGGCCACCTTTTTCGCATCTTCGTCGGATACGATCAAGCTCATCGAAATGCAGGGCCGGCACCGCAAGAAAATCCAGGAGGCCCGGGCCGCCGAAACCGAACTCGTCCGCCGGGAAGCCGCACTCAAAAGACGCCGGGACCAGCTCGCGCCGGTCGATGCGCTGGGGGATGCCATCGTGCATCTGGAAACCGAATACGAGCGAATACTTGCAGATTCTGCCGAACTGGAGGTTTGCGAACGTAACATCCGGGCGCTCAAAACAGCGGCCGCCACAATGGCGCAATATGCCGGTTCGGTCGCGGCGGTAAGAGCGCTTGCGCCCCCTCCCCGAATAGACGATGTGGACCCGCTCTCCCGCCTGGTCCGGCAGATCCGGAACCGGAAAACGGAAATCGACCGGGAATCCCGGCGGATGTCGATCGCCCTTCGTCTTTCGCCCCCGCCGGAACAGGCCGATACCCGGTCGATCCGTGAAATGATCCGGCAGATCGATCTTCTCGGCTGCCGGGCCGCTGCCTGCCTGGCCTTGCAGGAGGCATCCGATCCCCTTGTGCCGCCGCCGAACCTGCCAGATTCGCAAGGCCTTTCGCAACTTATTGGAAAAAATATCGCGTTACGGAAGGACTGCGAAGTCGTCGAGGCGAAAACCGGAATTCTGGATACGCTTCCCGATCCGCCGGAAATCTTCGATTTGCAGCCATTGAAACGACTGATCGGGACCCTGTCGGGCGCCTGCTCGAACCGGGTAACGGCAGAAGTTGCCGGCGCCTGCCTGGGGGTGCTTCCGGAACCCCCGGTAATATCGGATACCTCCGGGCTCGTCGCCCGGATCGACCACCTGGCGTCGGCTCATCAATCCTGCGGGCGCCTTGAAAAGGCGATAGACAAAATCCGCACCGAACAGGATGCGGCAAAAGCGGCCCTGGCCGGCTGCATCGAAGCGACCGGGGTGTGTCCCACCTGCGGTCAGGATCTCAATCCGGAAGACTTTATCGACCGGATACCCCTGGCGGGCGGGGAGAGCAGGTGATGCGGATACCGGTCAAACATGCCTACAAGGGCCTGCTGGTCATAGGGGACCCGCACCTGGAGGCGCGAGTTCCGGGTTTTCGCAAAGACGAATACCCGCGGGTGATTCTCGAAAAGCTTCGCTGGGCTTTTCATTATGCCGCAGAAGAAAGCCTGCTCCCGTTAATTACCGGGGATTTGTTTCATCTCCCGAGAAACAATCCGAACTGGCTGCTGGTCGAGGTGCTTCAGCTTTTCGACCGCGAACTCTGCTTTATCTACGGCAACCACGACGTGCATGAAAATACGCTTACCGATGACGACAGTATCAGCATCCTCGTCGAAGCCGGCCGGGGGCACCTGCTGGGAAACGATTGCCAGGCGGCGGTGACCGTCAACGGCCGGCCGGTAATCGTCGGCGGCACATCCTGGGGGCAGCGCATACCGGAAAAATACGAAAAACCGGATGCGGACGCTTTGGTAATATGGCTGACCCATCATGATCTGATCGTCCCGGGATACGAGGTAAAAGGCTGGTTACGCCCCCGGGAACTGCCCGGCATCGATGTCGTGGTAAACGGGCACATTCACCGGTGTCTGGAGACAGTTACCAAAGGGGGGACCGTATGGCTCACGCCGGGCAACATCTCCCGTCGGGCGAGAAGCGATGCCACAAGAATTCATGTACCATCGGTATTTCGTATTGACGTGGAATCCGGCCAATGGGCGTCTTCCCATGTGGAAGTGCCTTACCGCCCCTATGATGAGGTATTCTACGAGGCGGTTTTCGACGGGCCGGTTGAAGAAGCCGGTTCGGGATTCGTGGCGGGGCTTGCCGAACTGCAGGCGCGCCGCACCCAGACCGGAGAAGGGCTTCGGAGTTTTCTGAATAAAAATTTAGACCAGTTTGAACCGGATGTGGCCGAAGAAATCCGTCAACTGGCCAGGGAGGTGATAAACGATGACGAACCAGCAGCAGAGCCGGCAGACGATTGAGCGGCTTACCCAGCGGTACAATCAGCTGAATACCAAAAAAATTGAGGCGGAAACGAACCTGAAGTCCGCCAGAAAGCAGCTGGAGGAACTCCAGAAGGAAGCACGGGAAACCTACGGAACGGATGATCTCGAGGCCCTACAGCAGAAATTGGCCGAAATGGAAGCCGAAAACGAAAAAAAACGTGCCGATTACCAGGCAACCCTTGATCGGATCGAAACCGACCTGGATGCCGTGGAAGAAAAATATCGACATTCCGGGGCCGATTCGGGGAAATGACAGCCATTGCTTCACAGAAACCGATTGCCTCACCGAAAACTATTCGGGCCCGGCATGCCAAGCTTGCCGCTTTCAAGGAGCAGGCGGAAACAGATCTTGCCGGTACCCATGCGGACCTGGAAGCCGTCCGGCAGTACCTGACCCTTTCCGCCAGGGTCACCGAAGCGCTCGAAACGCTGAATCGGCAATTGTTCCGGCAATTGCTTGGGGTGATCGAGGAAAAGCTCACCATTGCCCTCCAGGAGGTGCTCGAACAGCCGATCGTCTTGAAGGCCGATGTCGATTGGAAACGCAATGCGGCCAGTGTCGACTTCTGGATCGAGCGTGACGGCAACCGGGAGGATATCCTGCGGGGGCAGGGGGGCTCGGTGGCCAATATAC
>JAGXHH010000185.1 GCA_024636355.1 Desulfobacteraceae bacterium
GCTCGGTTTTGTAGGTCGGGATTCACATCCCGACGCCGATCTTTTATGGTAACAACAGATTGCGTCGGGAAACGAAACACACATGAAACCGCAACCCTGAACCCGAACCTCGGGGCTCCCCAGGGTCGGGTTGGAAACCCGACCCTGGGTTTTGGACATTCTGCCCCATCCCGGAAGGGCGATTCGTGAATCGCCCCTACATCATGAGGCCGCGAATAGAATATCTCCATTTCCCATCGGACGCGTATTTCCAATGCATTTCGTTGACCCAATTATGTATCTTTGGTGGTCACGCAATGGATTGATCGGTTGTGACGATTTCTGCAGTGCCATGTTATGCCGCTGCACAATGGTTTATTCGTAGGGGCGATTCACGAATCGCCCCCTGCTGGCTTGCTTAACCTGTCTTCGTCGCCGCCTTATAGCCGGCGGTCTGGTGGCCGATCAGGTTCGGCAGTTCCGGGTTGTCGATATTTTCCTCAATAGTTCGTTCAAAGGCGCTGCCGATGACCACGCCGTCTGCGGTTTTGGCGATTCCCGCCACGTCTTCCGAGGTGGAGATGCCGAAACCGACGCAGACCGGCAGGTCGGTGAGCGATTTTAACGTCTGCGTCTGTCCCCCGATTTCCGGGGCGTCGAGGCCGGCGCTGCCGGTCACGCCGGTTTTGGAAACCAGGTAGATGAACCCGGAAGCCGATGCGGCGATCGTCCGCATCCGTTCGGCCGGCGTGGTCGGAGCAACCAGCCGGATCAGGCTGAATCGGTTTTTGTCCCAGCCTTCGGTCAGTTCATCGGATTCTTCGGGGGGCAGGTCGACTACCAGTACGCCGTCGGCACCGGCGTCCACCGCATCCCTGTGGAATTTTTTCAGACCGTAGGCCAGGATCGGGTTGTAGTAGCTGAAGACGATGATCGGAATGTCCGTGGTTTGCCGGGCGGTCCGGATCATGTCGAGCACTTTTCCCAGGTGCATGCCGGCTGCAAGTGCGCGGGCCGAGGAGCGCTGGATCACCGGGCCGTCCGCGGTCGGGTCGGAAAAGGGGACGCCGAGTTCCAGGACATCTACTCCGTTTTCGCACATGGCGGCGATGATCTGCTGCGAATTTTCCATATCCGGGTCCCCGGCCGTGACAAAACCGACCAGCGCCTTTTCCTGTTTGCTTTTCAGGTATTCAAATCGTTTTTCAATTCGGGTCATTGTTATCCGTTCCTTTTGGCTCAGTCGGTTTCCGCAATTTGTGTGACAATCCCCAGGTCCTTGTCGCCCCGGCCCGATAGATTGACGACGATGATTTCGTCGGGTTTGCGCTTCGGTGCTTCTATCATTGCCGCTGCCAGAGCGTGGGAGCTTTCGAGTGCCGGGATGATCCCTTCCACCCGGCACAGGGTCTCAAAGGCGTGCAGCGCCTGATCGTCATCTACCGCCACGTAATTGACCCGCTCGAGATCTTTTAACAGCGCGTGTTCCGGCCCCACCCCCGGGTAATCCAGGCCGGCCGAAACCGAGTGGGCTTCGGTGATCTGTCCGTGCGCGTCCTGGAGAATGTACGATTTTGAGCCGTGAAGCACGCCGAGTGATCCGGCATTCAGTGTTGCCGCATGTTTTCCCGTATCGATTCCTTTGCCGGCAGCCTCTACGCCGAGAATCGCGACCGCTTCGTCATTTAAAAACGGATAGAACATGCCCATGGCATTGCTGCCGCCGCCTACGCAGGCGATCAGAAGGTCCGGCAGCCGGCCGGCTTTATCGATGATCTGCCGGCGGGTTTCCTCGCCGATGATCTTCTGGAAATCGCGCACCATGGCCGGGTAGGGGTGCGGACCGGCCACCGAGCCGATTACGTAGAATGTATCCCGGATCGCCGATACCCAGAAGCGCATCGCCTCGTTCATGGCATCCTTGAGGGTGCCTGTACCGGACGCCACCGGCACGACCTCGGCGCCCAGCAGTTCCATCCGCTGCACGTTCGGGGCCTGGCGGCGAATGTCTTCGACTCCCATGAAAACCTTGCATTCCATTCCGAAAAAGGCGGCAGCCGTCGCCGTTGCCACACCATGCTGGCCGGCGCCGGTTTCGGCGATGACCTTTGTCTTGCCCATGCGCTGTGCAAGCAGGGTCTGGCCCAAAGTATTGTTGATTTTATGCGCCCCGGTGTGAAGCAGGTCTTCCCGTTTCAAATAGATGGTCGCGCCTTTCAACTTGCGCGAAAGCCGCTCGGCGCAGAACAGGGGCGTGGGCCGGCCGGCATAGTCGGAAAGCAGTACGGCGAGATCCGTTTGAAATGCGGGGTCGGGAAGATACCGGTGAAA
This sequence comes from Desulfobacteraceae bacterium, assembly GCA_024636355.1. Lineage (GTDB taxonomy): Bacteria > Desulfobacterota > Desulfobacteria > Desulfobacterales > Desulfosalsimonadaceae > JAGXHH01. The sequence continues at coordinate 2,311 of JAGXHH010000185.1, forward strand.
GGCGGTTTCGAGTTCGAGCAGTGCGGGCATCAGGGTTTCCGCCACATAGCGGCCGCCGTAGGGGCCGAAATGTCCCCTTTCATCGGGATATTTTAAATCATAGATAGAGTGTTGATCCATCAGAGAACCCTCCGTGGTGATCGATTTGTTTGACAGGCGCGTACCGCCTGTATGAATGTTTTGATTTTCTGGATATCTTTACGCCCCGGAGCAGCTTCCACCCCGGAGCTCACATCGATTGCATCGGGAGCCGCAGCACGGATTGCCTCGGCCACATTGTCGGGCGACAGACCGCCGGCCAGGATCATCGGGCGTTCTTCGGCAAATGCGCGTGCCGATCCCCAGTCCCAGCAAACGGCATTGCCGCCCGGAAGTGCTCCGCCCGCGCATTCCACCAGGAAGGCCGCGGCCGGATAGAGCGGGGCGGCATCGAGTCCCGGTTTTTTGTTGATGTACAATGCCTTGATGGCTTTCACCCCGGCATCCGACAACTGCTCCACCAGTTCCGGGGTTTCATTGCCGTGCAGTTGAACGGCCGTGAGGCCGCACGCGTTGATTTTTTCCATGATCGTATCGAAATCCGCATCGACGAAGACCCCCACCCGGGCGATTGCGTCGGAAAGCGCGGAGCAGATGTCCGCGGCTTTCCGGATATCGACGTACCGGGGACTTCGAGGGTAAAACACCAGGCCGATGGCATCGGCGCCCAGCGATGCGCAGGCAAGTGCGTCTTCGGGGGCGGTGATTCCGCAGATTTTGATTTGCGGCGTGCAGATGGTTTCATATCGGGTTTGTGGTGCGCTCATTGTTTTCACATACCTGATTTCTTATGCATGAATAAGCTCCCTCAGCTTCTTTTCCGGATCTGCGGCCCGGACCAGCGATTCGCCCACCAGGAAATTGCGGATGCCGGCCTTGAGGTTTGCATCGATATCGGCCCGGGAGGTGATGCCGCTTGCCGCAACCGGAACTTGTCCCGGTGAAAACCGGGCGACCATATCCATGGCGGTCCGGATGTCGGTGTCAAACGATTTCAGGTTCCGGTTATTGATCCCGATGAGCGTCGCTCCGGATTCAGTGGCGATCTCCATATCTTCCAGGGTGTGGACCTCTACGAGCGCATCAATGTGCAGTTCGCGTGCGAGGTCCAGGTAATCTTTTAACTGCTCTGCCAGGAGGACCCGAACAATCAGGAGCAGGGCATCGGCACCGATAGCCGCGGTTTCATAAATCTGGTAGGTGGAGACGGTAAAATCCTTACGGAGCACCGGCAGCCGGGTGGCATCCCGGGCGGCCTGAAGATCCTCAATGCTGCCCTGGAAGTACGCGGGTTCGGTCAATACCGAAAGTGCGACCGCCCCGCCGTTTTCGTACGCGACCGCACAGGAAGCTGCATCGAGATCCGCCCGGATGATCCCCTTAGACGGCGATGCCCGCTTGATTTCGGCAATGATGTTGACCCGGTCGTCCGGCCCCGAAACAAACGGCTCCATGAAGGCGCGATAATCGGTGCGGTTTTCGGCCTTTTTCCGCAATACGGTTTCGGGTACCATCTTTTGTGCCGCCTGGATCTGTCCGGTTCTCTCCGCGATGATTTTCGACAGGATATCGGCGCCCATCAGCCGTTCTCCCGGGTAAACGCGATAAGCGCTTCGAGTTTGTCCATGGCCGCCCCGTTATCGATCGCCTCTTCGGCCAATCGGATGCCCGCGGAGAGATCGCCGGCCCGTCCGGTCGTCATCAAGGCAGCGGCCGTATTGATCAGGACAACGTCCCGCTTTGGACCGGTCTGTCCGGAAAGGATATTCCTTGTAATTACAGCATTTTCTTCAGGACCGCCGCCGATCAGGTCTTCGGCCGATGCCAGCCGGCCGAAAAAGGCATCGGGCGAAATATCATAGGTGGCAATTCGATCGTCTTTCAACTCGGAAACCCGGGTGGGGGCGCAGACGGAGATTTCATCCAGTCCGTCATGACCGTGTACCACCATGGCGCGCCTGGTCCCGAGCAGTTTCAATGCGGACGCGAACATTTCGGTCAGCTCGGGGGCGAACACACCGAGCAGCTGACAGTTTGCCGCCGCCGGGTTGGTCAGGGGGCCGAGCATGTTAAAAATGCTCCTTAAGCCGATTTGTTTCCGGGCGTTGGCCGCGAACCGCATGGCCCCGTGAAACCGGGGGGCAAACAGGAACCCGATGCCGATTTCCGCAATCGATTCCTCCACGATTTCCGGATCGATGTCAATGGCAACCCCTAATGCTTCAAGCAGGTCCGCACTGCCGCACTGGCTCGATACGGACCGGTTGCCGTGCTTAGCCACGGTAACCCCGCAGCCGGCGACCACGAAGGCGGTGGTGGTGGAAATATTAAAGGTTTTGGCGGCATCGCCGCCGGTGCCGCAGGTGTCGACCACATCGCCGGCCATGGTTTCGATCCGGATCGCTTTTTTGCGCATGGCCCGGGCCGCCCCGGCGAGTTCCTCGAAGGTCTCCCCTTTGGTAGCCAGCGCCCCCATAAACGCCCCGACCTGGGCATCAGTCAGATTCCCGGAAAAGATTTCACCGATCATATCGGCCATTTCCGATTCGGCAAGATCCTGGCGCCGGTAAATTTTGGCAAGTCCGTCTTTAAATAACATCCGGTTCTCCTTGGTAGGTCAAGGTTCTGAGTTCAAAGTTCAAGGTTCAAAGTTAATCCGTAGGGGCGGACCTGCGTGTCCGCCCTGCCGTTCAAGGTTCAAGGTTCAAAGTTCAAGGTTGATCCGTAGGGGCGGACCTGTGTGTCCGCCCTGCCGTTCAAGGTTCAAAGTTAATCTATGCTACTAACCGCGAGTTTCTTGTTTTTTGAACAAGTTTTTTTTACATGAAGTACATGAAGATCTCATGAAGATCCATGAAGAGATTTTTTAATTTTAAACCTTCATGTTCTTCATGGTCTTCATGTATATCAAACCGCTTTTCACGCCGATTTCTCCTTTGCCCTGCTGTCACCCGCCATGTTTAAAAAATTCCGTAAAATCCGTTTGCCCAGCGGGGTCATGATCGATTCGGGATGAAACTGGATTCCCTCGGTGAGGTGTTCCCGGTGGCGCATGCCCATGATTTCGCCGTCTTCGGTTTCCGCGGAAATTTCAAAACACGTGGGAAGATCGGCTCGGGATACGGCCAGCGAGTGGTAGCGCATGGCGGCAAACGGTTTGTTGATCCGTGCAAAAAGGGTTTTGCCGTCGGCGGTCACCTGGGAGGTCTTGCCGTGCATCAGTTTCTTTGCGGAAACGATTTTCCCACCGAACGCCGCGGCAATCGACTGGTGGCCGAGACAGACGCCGAGAATAGGGATACTGCCTGAAAACCGCCGGATGACATCAACGGAAAGACCGGCGCTGTCCGGTGCCCCGGGACCCGGCGAAATAATGATCCCATCGATTTGCCCGGCATCGAGCGCCTCGATGGAAAACGCATCATTGCGGGCAACCTCGACCTCGGCCCCGAGCTGCCGCAGGTACTGGACCAGGTTGTAAGTAAACGAATCATAGTTGTCGATCATGAAGATCATGGTTTTCTCCATTTAAGTTGTTGCCCTTTCTGTTTTTCGTGCGGAAGCCTGAATGGCTAAGTTAAAATACCCATATACAAGGCGCAGCGATTTTTTATTCGCGACGGCATACTTGCCGTATGTTGAGCGAATAAAAAATCGCTGCAACGCAGTAGATGGGCATTTTAACGACGCCATTTTCAATGCATCAGCTCCAGTGCCCGCTGTATCGCCATCGCCTTGTTCACCGTCTCCTGCCGTTCTTTTTCCGGATCGGAATCGGCCACGATGCCCGCGCCGGCACGGACCGTCAACAGACCGTCCTGAACGCAGGCGGTTCGGATCGTGATGGCGAGATCCATGTTCCCGTGAAAGGAGATGTATCCGACGGCCCCCCCATATGGGCCGCGAGGTTGTTTTTCCAGTTCGGATATGATCTGCATGGCCCGGACCTTGGGAGCGCCGCTCAGGGTTCCGGCCGGAAACGCTGCGGCCAGCAGGTCGAAGGCGTCGAGGCCGGCCATGACGTCACAGGTGATATTCGATACGAGATGCATCACGTGGGAATAGCGTTCCACCACCATCAGATCGGTGACCTGTACGGTGCCGGTCTCCGCAATCCGCCCCAGGTCGTTGCGGCCCAGATCGACCAACATCAGGTGTTCAGCCCGCTCCTTTTCGTCTTTGAGCAGGTCGTCTGCAAGCGTCCGGTCCTCCTGCTCGGTCGCTCCCCGGGGACGGGTGCCGGCGATGGGGCGCAGTGTGGCGATTCCGTTTTCCAGCCGGACCATGGTTTCCGGAGAGGAGCCGACCAGGATCGTGTCGTCGAGGTGCATGAAAAACATGTATGGGGACGGGTTGACGTAACGCTGCGCCCGGTACAGGGTGATCGGGTCGGCCGGTGCCCGGGTGGTAAACGGCTGTGAGATCACCGTCTGGATGACATCGCCGGCGATGATGTGCGCTTTGACGGTATCCACATTTTGCCGAAAAACCTCGCCGTCGTATACCGGTGCTAAAAGGAGATCCTCCGGGTTTGGTGCTTTGCCGCCGGTCTCTTCCGGCGGGTTTTTCCGGAGTTTTTTCTCCATGATGTCGATGCGCGCCTGCGCGGCGGCAAATGCAGCGCCGGCATCCGCTTCGTCGTTTTTGTACATGATGGCCACGAGCATCAGCGTGTTTTTGATATTGTCGAAGATAAGCATTTCATCGGGAATCATGAAATGGGCAAGCGGCCGGTCCGCCGGCAGCCGGTTTTCGATCGCCTCGAAAAACGACACCATTTCATAGGTGAAATAGCCGACCATCCCGCCCCAGAATCTCGGCAATTCAGGGATTACGGCCGGGTCGTACCGTTTCATGAGTTGTCGCAGAACCGGCAGGGGGTCTCCTTCATGCGCGATGCGATCGGTGGTTCCGTTCCTGCAGATTTCCACGACATCTGAAAACAAGCGGACCCTGGTCCGGGCCGAAGTGCTCAGGAAACTGTAGCGTCCCCAGCGTTCGCCGCCTTCCACACTTTCCAGTAGAAACGCCGGATCGGCCTGATTGTAGGTTTTGTTCAGCACGGAGACCGGGGTTTCCATATCGGCCAGGATTTCCCGGCAGACCGGCACGACATTGTGCCGGCTGTAAAGCCGTTCAAATTCGTTTATTTTCGGAAATTGTTTCAGCAGCATCAGAAGTTCCTTTTTTGATCGGTTTGCACACAAAAAAAGGCCGCGGGATTCACCCACGGCCTTTTTTTCTTTCAAAAGTAAAAAACCGTGGGGCTCAGGGCCGCCACGGTTTTTTTAAATCTTATCAGTTCAGTTGATGCATTACCTTCCGTTGGCAGACCCGGTTATCTGAGCCCGCCACCACCAGTTTCGGTAGTCTGTTCGCTGTGTGCATTTGCTTTTCATTCAACATCACCTGAAGAATTAATTTAAACGACTTTCCCTCAAATAAATGGTTTGTTTTATGTTTGTCAAGCGCTTTTTTAAATGGTGGCGGGAACCTGTTGCATTTGCCTCCTTGATCGGGTATCCCATGAAAGGCGGCAGGCAGCACACGGGGGCATTTTCCGGCTGAAAATGTTGTGCCCTTTCAGGGCTTAAGCGTGCTCCCTGCAGTCCGTATATTAGAGAAATCTTTAAATATCGAAAAAAACATATTATATTTAATTAGCAAAAAAGAGCGATGATGTGATGCAGCCGATGCACGCCGAAATTCTATCTACGGGTGATGAGGTCCTTACCGGGACTGTCGTCGACAGTAATGCCGCCTATATAGCGGGAAAACTGTTTGAAACCGGATTCAAGGTCTTCCGCCATACCAGTGTCGGCGATGAGATGGAGCAGTTGCGCGGGGTGCTGGCCGAAATCGGTGGACGGGCCGATATCGTCATTGTAACCGGCGGTCTCGGGCCAACGGTTGATGACCTTACCGCGGCGGCGGCGGCATTGGCGGCAGGAATTGAGCTGGCTGAACACCCGACGGCACGGTCGTATGTCGAAGCCTTTTTTGAAAAGTTTTACCGGCCGATGACCGAATCGGATGCCAAGCAGGCCCTGCTGCCGACAGGCAGTGAACCGATTTTCAATCCAACGGGAACAGCGCCGGGATTCCGGATGAAAATCGGAGGCTGCACCTGCTTTTTCCTCCCCGGGGTGCCGTTTGAGATGCGCCGGATGATGACGGAATCCGTCCTTCCGTTCCTTGAGGAACATGTGCTTCCAAAAACGGGGCGGCAGCATTATCGGGAAAAACTGTTGTCGCTTTTCGGGTTGCCGGAAGCCGAGGTCAATGGTCGGCTGATCGAAATATCCAAGGGTTTCGGGGATGTGAAGCTCGGCATGATCGCCCGTTTTCCCATAATCGATGTCAAGCTCACCGCATTCGGTGATGACGTAAATCGACTGGAAGAACAACTCGAAACGGCCGCCGGGCAGGTGATGGATATTCTCGGTGACTGGATTTTCTCGGTCGAACAGGAGCCGATGGAGGCCGTGGTGGGAAAACTGCTCCGGGAACGGGGCGCCACTGTAGCGCTGGCGGAAAGTTGTACCGGCGGGCTGATTGCCCACCGGTTGACGAACGTGTCTGGCAGTTCGGATTATTTCCTGTTTTCGGCCGTCACCTATGCCAATGCGGCCAAAATGGATCTGTTGCATGTTTTACCTGAAACATTAGAGCAAGAAGGCGCCGTCTCGGAGCAGACGGCGCGGCAGATGGCTGAGGGAGCCCGACGAGTTTCGGGTGCCGATTACGCCCTGGCGACCAGCGGCATTGCCGGACCGACCGGGGGGACGGAGGAAAAACCGGTTGGAACGGTTTGTATCGGACTGGCCGGCCCGGAGCGCACCCATACGAAACGGATCGTTTTTCCTTTCCGAAACCGGATGGCGAACAAGGAAATATTCGCATTCGCCGCACTCGACATGCTGCGCCGGGAATTGCTGAAACGATGAAGTGTGGATTCTGAATCCTGAACCCAAACCCGGGCGGACACGCAGGTCCGCCCCTACGGGTTTAATTTTGAACCTTGAACCTTGAACGATTAACTAACAGGATTTAAATATAAATGGGATGGTTTGGTAAAATGGTCGGCGGCACCCTGGGGTTTGCCGTCGGCGGACCGCTTGGCGCAATTGCAGGCGCCGCTTTCGGTCACATGTTCGATGCCGATGATGACCCCCAGCGCAGGCTGCCGGAGGTGGGCAACCTGTCGCAGGAGAATCACTCGCAATTTACATTCTTTGTCGCTGCTTTTTCCATGCTGGCCAAAGTCGCCCGCGTCGACGGGCGGATTACAGAAGAGGAAATGAAATCAATCCGGCGCTTCATGGTCCAGGACCTGCGATTGAATGCCGATAGTCAGAAAATGGCGGAAAAAATATTTAACACTGCCCTGCAGGCGCCCCAGACGTTTTCTGAGTTCGCCCACCAGTTCTACCGACAGTTTAATGATCGTCCTGAATTGCTTGAATTCATGGTAGATATTCTTCTCCGCGTTGCGGTTTCCGATGGCGCCCTGCACAAAAGCGAAGAAGAACTCATTGTGCGTGCTGCAAAAATCTTCAGGATCCCGGAGGCCGATTACCGCAAGGTCAAGTCCCGCTATGTGTCGAAAAACGACAAATATTATGCCGTGCTGGGCTGCCGTCGTAAGGATTCAGACGAGGAGATCAAGAAACAGTACCGTAAAATGGTCCGCGATTTTCATCCGGACACCATCGCTTCCAAGGGGCTGCCAAATGATTTCATCCAGTTTGCCAATGACAAGTTCCGGGAAATTCAGGAAGCCTATGAAGCTATCCAAAAGGAACGCAAGATATAAGAACCTGCTTGAACGCGTCTGATACTTTTCGCCTTCCTCGACAGCAGAATGAACGTGTTCAAACAGACTCATAAGATGACGAAGGAGTTTGCGCCATGTTGAAATTCAGAACAGAAGACCTCGTCCGGCTTAAAACGGACATGATCGTGGTGCCGGTTTGCGAAGATGGGGCCGTCACCAGTGATGCCGTTGTTGCCGCGCTGGTGGAACAGGCGTTTTCCTATCCCGAATTTACCGGCAAATCCGGTGACAAAATCGTGCTCCACCGCCTTTCGGAAACGGCTGCCGAGCGGATCCTGTTTTTAGGTCTGGGCAAAAAGGAAAAGCTGACTCCCGAAACGTTTCGGTCGACCGCCGGCAAGGCGGTCCGCCATGCCATCAATACGGATCTTTCAAATCTGATCTTCTGCCTGCCGGATGCGACCCCCCTTGTACCGCATA
>JAGXHH010000186.1 GCA_024636355.1 Desulfobacteraceae bacterium
ATGGTGTTAAGTATCCGTTTCAGTATCCAGGCCAGCGGCGGGATTTTCAGGTAACCGTCCCCCTTGCTGATCTGGCTGCCGAAGGTGATCACTCCCGAAATGCGGTCCGGCGCCATCGCCCGGGCGGAAAGTGCGGCCAGGATAAACAATCCCCCGAAGGAATGGCCGATCCAGAAAACGTCCCTGCCGGTTTGACTTAATACGTACTGGTGAATGGCCGGGACATCGTATCGGATCTGCTCTTCGGCCGTAATTTCGGAAAACCGCTCCCCCTTCGGTGAAAGGCCGTGCCCCCGAAGCTCGGGAATCCAGACATCGAAACCCGCATCGGCAAGCCAGGCGCCAAGGCCGATGCCTTTGTCGGACAACCAGAAGTTGCGTTTCGAATAACTGCCGTGGAGCAGGACAACCGGCGTGCCGTGCCCGCCCGGTCGCCGAATGCGGCTGACGGCCAGTTGCGCACCGTCTTCGGTCCGCAGCCGGTGAATGTCTAAACCATACGATCCGCATCGCTGCTCCAGCGGACTTTGCGCCAGCGGCATATCCGTTTTCAATCGATTATCCGTCCGTGTCCGGTTGCCTCCGATGCTTGACATCGGAGGCGATTCGTATATAAAGAAAATTGCTGAATAAACTCATTTTAGGCTGACGCTTTCGGATCGTCAATTAATATTTATAGTATAAGTTTATCCGCATCATGAAAACAACAAGGCTTTCTGACTGATATGCTCCGTGAAATCGCCATTAAAAATTTCGCCATTATCGACGACCTGCGCATCGCCTTTTCCGACGGACTGACCATTCTGAGCGGAGAAACCGGTGCGGGAAAATCGATCATCATCTCGGCATTAAATATCCTGCTGGGCAGCCGGGCAGATGCCGGCATGATCCGCACCGGAGCAGAAACCGCCGAACTCGAAGCGCTTTTCGATCTCCCCCCGGAAAGCCCCGCTGTCAGAATTTTATCGGAACAGGGTTATGAGGAAACCGATGAACTGCTGATCCGACGGATCCTTTCTACCAGCAACCGGCATCGCGTGTACATCAACGGCCGGCTTGCCACCATGCAGGTCTTGAACGCCATTACCGAAAACCTGGCCGGCATTTCCGGTCAGCACGAGCACCAGCGGCTGCTCAGGGAACCTGAACACCTGCAGATCCTGGACCAGTTCGGCAGTCTGGCCGGACTAAAAGGAGACGTTTCCCGATGCTATCAAGAGATTCAGCCGATGATCCGGAAACTGGCCGACCTTTACGCCAGAAAGACCGACCAGGCCGAACGGATCAAGATGCTTTCGCTTCAGCAGAACGAAATCGCTGCGGCGGAGATCTGTCCGGACGACAAAGAGCTGGAGGGGGAACTCCACCTCCTGAAGCATGCCGAAGTGCTTTACCAGGGGGTCGGGGAAAGCGTTGAATCCCTGTATAACCAAGAGGGGGCCATTTCCGATCAATTAACCGAAGTCCGCAAAACTATCCAGAAAGCCGCCGAAATCGATCCGGCGCTGACAGCGGTAGCAGAGGTTCTCGCCGATGTGTCGTTTCGGATAGAAGATGCAGCCGAACAGCTGCGCGCCTACCTGGACACCATCGCGTTTGACCCGGTTCGGACCGAAGCGGTCGAGTCCCGCATCGATACGTTAAATCGCCTCAAACGCAAATACGGCGGCACCCTGGATGCGGTATGTGCGCACCTTTCGGAGATCGAGTCGCAGCTGGAAGAAACGGAAAATCTGGACGGGCGGATCACTAAAACCGAGGCGGCCCTTGACGCAGCACATGGCGAACTGGTCCAGCGGGCCGAAGAACTCGGCAAAAAACGACAGGAGGCCGCCGAGCGGCTTTCACAGAAAATGGAATCCGAACTCCGGTCGCTGAACATGCCGGATACCCGGTTTACCGTTACCTTCCCACAGACCGAGGCCCGGCCGGATACACCAAAACACCTCTGCCATAACGGGTATGCCATAACCGAGGAAGGGACCGAGCAGGCCGTCTTCATGATCGCCCCGAACGTGGGGGAAAGCCTGAAGCCGCTTTCGAAAATCGCTTCGGGCGGCGAACTTTCCCGCGTAATCCTTGCGTTAAAGGCGATTCTCGTGGATACCGAACCGGTAGAAACCGTGGTATTCGACGAAGTCGATGCCGGCATCGGCGGGCAGACCGCCGAAGTGGTCGGCAAAAAACTGGCGGGCCTTGCCGATCATAACCAGGTTATCTGCATCACCCACCTCGCCCAGATCGCCCGGTTCGGCAGCCAGCACTTTAAAATCGAAAAGCAGGTGGCCGACGGCCGGACCGCAACCCGGATCACACTGCTCGATGAAGCCGCCCGGGTGGAAGAAACCGCCCGGATGCTCGGCGGCCAGGCCATTACCGACACCACCCGGGCCCATGCGGAAGAACTGCTCGGAAACGTAAAACAATTACCATGAAGGACATGAAGAGCATGAAGAAGTCAAAAACATAAGACTTTCAGCTTGTGTGCTTTTCTTCATGCTCTTCATGTGAACCTGATCAGATTTCCGGTACGCAGCCGATGCGCTTCCTTCGTCAGCACATCCTATGATCAATGGCGCCAATTTCACCGGTTTTTCGTGCATGTGAACGTACACGTGCACGTTCACGGATCGGCTTTTCACAATTACTGAATAGTTCCAAAAGAATTTTACGGCTACGTCAGATCCGGTTTTCTAAAAGTGCAGCCCGGTTTCGACAAAAGGTCCGGACAATTCCATGTCGATAATGAAATCGTCGTAATCCACATCGTAGTCGTCATACCGGTATCCGCCGGCCACGAACCAGGGGCCGAACGCATTGTATCTTACGCGCCCGATCAGGCTGTATATCTTGTCATCCTTATACGTAATCCCCCGGGCCTCACCTTCGAAGGACAAGCTGTCGATCGGCCGGAACTGCGCGCCGAGATAAAGCATCGGCAGGGCAAAAGTTTCCGATTCGGACGATTTTATCGCACCCTGGCTTATGGTTGCTTCAGCATCGATAATCCGGACATTGATGCCGCCTTCGACATTCAGTGAATACAGCGAGGCTGTTTTGAGCAGGGGAACCATATAGTAGAGACCTATGTCATACTGGTTCATGTCCAATTCGGATGTAAACGTATCAGTGTTAAACGGAATACCGCCAAAATTAAAAGTTATGCCTGAATTTGTCTCCTCGAAATTCATCGGATTGACCATCAAATAGATGTTCGGGATCATCAGCGGCATATCGACTTTCAGTCGGCCAAAATACTTGGCCTCATCATCAAACGCCAGATCATTCTCAATATCCAGGAAGTCATCGGCAAAGCCTGGACGCGGTTCATACGCCAGGGTGCCGCTCGGCGATGTATACCAGACGCCGATGGCGGCCTCGATATCGATCAGCGGCAGGGCAGGGGCGGAAACGGGAACCATTATCATTGCCAGCAAACAAAACCATACTTTCCATAAACGCATAATCTTTCTCCTGATGTTGAATTTTTTTCCGGGAGCCCGGAGTGGATGGTTTACCGAAAGGGACACGAAACGCTTGACCAAATCCGAATAGAAAGTTTATATATAGAGGTTTTTAATCTTTTGCAGTAAATACGCTCTGCTGTTCGTACGCCATAAGCCATCTACTTACTACGGCTTTCTCCGGGAAAAATCAAGCCCGGCAGGTTTAACGTGAAAAAATTTTAATGAAGGATGCTGCCATGACCAAATACGCCAAATTGACAATTGACGGAAAAGAGATCGAACTGCCGATCATCGAAGGGGTTGACGGGGATAAGGGAATCGATATTCGCCTGTTGCGCCAGAAGACCGGTTTCATTACCTATGATCCCGGGTACGGCAATACGGGCAGCTGCAAAAGCGCCATCACCTACATGGACGGGGAAAGAGGAATTCTGCGGTACCGGGGGATTCCCATCGAGGATCTGGCCGAACATTCCTCATTTGTGGAGACCTCCTATCTGCTGATCAACGGGGAACTGCCCACCCGGGATGAACTCAACCGAACCAGTGTCCAGTTAAATGACCATTCGCTCGTCCATGAGGACATGCAGAATTTTTACCAGCATTTTCCCAGGGGGTCACACCCGATGGGGATCCTGTCCGCCATGGTCAACGCCTTGAGAAGCTTCTATCCCGAGCTGCTCAACACGGATGAGGGTTTCGAGCAGACCTTTCTGCGGCTGCTTTCCAAAGTCCGCACCATGGCCGCCCTGTCGTACAAGATCTCCCGCGGTCACCGGGTCGAATACCCGAGACCGGATTACACATACTGCGCCAATTTCCTGAACATGATGTTCAACACCCCGGTCAAGCCGTACATGGTCCGAAAAGAACTGGTGCGCGCCTTAAATGTTTTCTGGATACTGCACGCCGACCACGAACAGAACTGCTCGACGGCCGTGGTCAGGAGCGTCGGCAGTGCCCAGACAAATATCTACGCATCAATTTCCGCCGGGGTTTCCGCGCTCTGGGGATATTTGCACGGCGGGGCCAACCAGGCCGTCATCCAGATGCTTTCGGAAATTCATGAAAAAGGGGTCAAAATAGAAGACGTGATCAAGCGGGCCAAGGATAAAAATGATCCGTTCCGGCTGATGGGCTTTGGCCACCGGGTCTATAAAACATACGATCCCCGGGCCAAAATCATGAAAAAGAACTGCCACGAGGTACTCAACCGGCTGAATTACCAGGACCCGCTGCTCGACATCGCCCTTGAACTCGAACAGATTGCCACCAGCGATCCATACTTCAACGATCACAATCTGTATCCGAACGTCGATTTCTACAGCGGCATCATGTTGAGGGCCATGGGAATTCCGACCAACATGTTCACCGTCATGTTCGCCATCGGGCGGCTGCCGGGCTGGATTGCCCAATGGCGGGAAAACATGACCGATCCCGAACAGCGCCTGGCCCGACCGCGCCAGGTCTACACCGGTTACGCCCCCCGGCCGTATATTCCGATTGAAGATCGTGAACCGGTGGAATGTTGAACTAAAGCAAATTCAGAAGTGGACTACTGAAATCAGGCACTGTGAAAAAAGAGGGCGGAAAAGAAAAGGGCCGGTGACTGCCGGCAGCTTTTTCTTTCCGCCCTCTTGGCATCCTGCGGCCAGCCTGAAGAATGCCAAACCTTCCGCACCCCAAATCTCAAAACAACTCAGCCCCCCTGCGATCAGGTGCAACCGTCTTGTTCTGCATCTATTCGTTTTACTGATGCAATTCGGAATCGATGCGTTCAGAAAGGAAGATCTTTAAAAGTGACTGGTAGGGGACGTCGCGCTTATTGGCCAAGAGCTTCAGTTCCTCGATCATCGACTCCGGGAGACGGATCGATATCGTCTTAGTTGTCGGCTTCAGCTTAGAAAAGATGACCTCCTCCGCTTCAGACCAGTCGAAATACTCTGAAGAATCGTGCTGCTGCCAAAAGAGGCGCTCTTCAGCCTCATTTTTGAACTCTGGTATTTTCTTTTTCATTTGTGATACCTCTCGATCTCTGATTCGGTCATGTCCCTTGCGGAAATAATCCGGATTTTATCGTTGCGCACCGTGAATACGGCAAACAGTAATCGATTTATATTGGTCCGACCCAGAACATAATACCGATTCTCCACCTGGGAATGCTCCCGGTCACGCTTAACGATAAGTGGCCGATTAAAAAAGATCTGCTCGCATTCCCCGGTGGACACGTCATGCTTGTCCCAGTTCTTGGTGGCATTCTCTTGGTCCCATTCGAAACCGGTGCATCTCGCCAGTATTTTTTTCCGTTTAGCCATGACATACGTATATCACTAATATATACAATTGATCAAATAAAATGCAATGACGATGTCCTGCAGAACTATAATTTATCTGGTTTCCAGATAACATCATTCTCTTCATGTCCTTCATGGTGAATGTTTTTGAACCGGGATTTTCTGATTCGGCCTGCCGACTCCCCAATTCTGATTTTGTTTTCAGTTCTTTTCCGCAATTCTCCCGGCTGTCCGGATCTTTTCCCGCAGCCGGCCGTACTGCACCAGGGCCGACAGCGCCCGGGCGGCCCGGTTCGGGCTGGGAAACACCGGGACGCCTGCCGCATACAGCCCCCGGATAAACCGGCTTTCCCCGGTATAAAATGAAAACCCGATAAACGGCTTTGGAGCGCCGAGCATCTTCCGGGCCATATTTTCAGCCTGGTCGTCCATGTACTTTTCCGTTTCCGCTTCGGCGCGCTCCCCGGTGATCCCGAACGTTTCCATGGCCCTTAGTATCGAGTGCTTCGGCATCATCAGGTACATCATCATGGCATCGGTATTTTCGTCTTCGAGCATGATCTGGGGCAGCACATCCGTATAATCCGTGTTCCGCTTCAAAAACGTCAGGTCGATCGGATTGTTCATGCTCCCGGTATGGGGCACGTATTCGGCCAGCTTCTGCCGTGTCGCATCTGATATCGGCGGCAGGACGAGGCCGGCCCGGTCGCAGGCGTCCGCAGCCACGCCGCCGGGGCCGCCGGAATGGGTCTGGATAAGCACCCGGTTGCCTTTGGGGCGCTTGCATGTGCCCAGGACCCAGCAGTAGTCGAAAAGCTCCTCGATGGATGTCGCCCGGATCACCCCGCTCTGGCGAAACACCCCGTCATAGACCCGGTCCGGTCCGGCGAGCGCCCCGGTATGGGACAAACCGGCTCGCCTGCCGGCTTCCGATCCCCCTACGTAATAGGCGACAATCGGCTTGTCGGGCGCGATGGCCCGGGCCGTTTCGATGAACTCCCGGCCCCGTCGGATCGTTTCGATATACAACCCGATCACCTTGGTATGCGGGCATGCGGCCAGATACTCCAGGCAGTCGACAATATCGATGTCCGCCTCGTTTCCGACCGAAAACCCCGTGGAAAACCCGAGACCGAACCGGTTAAGGTAGGGAAACATCTGGGTGATGAAGCTGCCGCGCTGGGAGGCCATGCCGATAAAACCCGGTGCCTGCTCATAGGGAAAAAACGTGGCGTTAAACTTGTGGTGGGAATTGATCGTGCCGATGCAGTTGGGACCGAGAAACCGGATGCCATAGCGGGCGGCCGTATCTTTTAATTCCTGCTGCAGCTGCACCCCGTCGCCGCCGCTTTCCGCAAAGCCGCCGGAGACCACGATGACCGACCGGATGCCTTTTTTGCCGCACTCTTCGAGTTTTTCCAGCACGATTTTCGTCGGCAGCACCATGACGGCCAGATCCGGGGTTTC
>JAGXHH010000023.1 GCA_024636355.1 Desulfobacteraceae bacterium
CCCATCCCGAACACGGAAGTTAAGCCCTTTAGCGCCGATGGTACTGCATGGGAGACTGTGTGGGAGAGTAGGACGCCGCCGAAATATTCACATATGCCCCGTTCTTCGTTAATTCGATGAACGGGGCTTTTTTTTTGCCGTCGCATGTAAAGCTTTGCATTGAAAAATAACACCGGCTCCTGTACGTTGACTTTTTTAGCAATGCCGTCTCTTTACCGGTTCCGGACTTTTACGAGTGCGCCGGAGTTGGTATTTTGGTTGCCGTACATTTGAACCAGCCGGCAACAAATTGTAAACACCCGGATCCGGGTAATTTGAAAAAAACTATCATGACACCTGCCCTGCAACGCCAATTGATTTCATACCTTCGGGAATTTGCTACCCAAAGCCGTATTGACACCTTCGAACGGGTTCTCGCCAACCGGACCCGCTACATTACCGTTGCCCTTGAAAATATTTTCCAATCCCACAATGCCAGTGCGGTATTACGCACCATGGAATGTTTCGGGATCCAGGACATCCATATCATTGAAAACGATTATGAGTACCAGGTCAATCCGGATATCGCACTGGGATCTTCAAAATGGCTCAGCCTGACCCGCTACAATGAACAGGCAAACAACACAGCAGATGCCATTGCGCAGCTGCGCCGCTCCGGTTATCGCATCGTCGCCACCTCGCCACATGCAGACGGAACATTTCTTGAAGATTTCGACCTGTCGACCGGCCGGGCCGCTTTCTTTTTCGGCACCGAGATGGAAGGCTTGTCCGACATTGTTTTGGAGCAGGCTGACGAGTTTGTTCAGATTCCCATCTACGGTTTTACCGAAAGTTTCAACATCTCCGTGTCCGTCGCCATCACACTTCATCATTTGTCGCGTGCGCTTCGCAGGACCGGTGTCCCCTGGGAACTGACGGAATCCGAAAATGATGTCCTTCGCTTCGAATGGTTAAAAACTTCCGTGAAGCATTCCGATTTACTGATCAATCGATATCTGACCGAATCCGCCGCATCTCTAAACAGCTGAGCAAGTCGTTCGTCACTCCCAGGCGGGCGAACTGTTTACTAAAGCGGAGATCCAGATTGCGAGGGGGTACTGATGATGCGGCGGAAGTGAAAAAGCCGCCGAGGCTATTCCCGGTTCATCATGGCGGCCAGGTAGCCTGCACCGAAGCCGTTGTCGATGTTGACGACGGCCACATTGGAACTGCAGCTGTTTAACATGGCAAACAGCGCGGTCATCCCGCCAAGGCTCACCCCGTAACCAATGCTGGTGGGCACGCCGATCACCGGCCGGTTGACCAGTCCGGCCACCACGCTGGGAAGGGCGCCCTCCATTCCGGCCACCACGATCAGGACGTTAGCCTGGTCGATAACCGCCTTGTGGGCAAATAGCCGGTGAATGCCGGCCACACCGACATCCCAGATGGTCTCAACCCGGTTTCCCATGGCATGGGCGGTCAGATATGCCTCCCTGGCCACGGGGATATCCGATGTGCCGGCGGAAATCACCGCAATGGTCCCTTTCCCGATCTCCGGGATTTCGCCGGGCGCCATCAACAGTATCCGGGCATCGGCATGGTATTCGGCGTTCGGGTGTCGCTCCAGAAGGAAACCGGCTTTTTCTGCATCGAGCCGGGTGACGAGGATGATGTCTTCCTGTGCGGCCATTTTTTCCATGATGCCGTCAATTTGACCGGCGGTTTTACCTTCCCCGTAAATGACTTCAGGAAATCCCTTGCGAAGCGCCCGATGATGGTCGATATGGGCATAGCCGATATCTTCGACAGACAGATCCTTTAGTAGATCCCGGGCTGCCGTCACGGATGTCCTGCCATCGGCCACGGACTCCAGTAGTTTATTGAGCGTATCAAGATTCATGTGAAGTCGTTTCGGTTCTTATTTGATTTCCTGTTCAATGATGCTTTCCCCGGGCTGTCCGGATGGGGCGCTCTGGCCGGCCATGTTTTTAAAGGATTTCATCATCGCCTCCAGAGCATTGATTTCATCACCGAGCGACGCGATTTTCTGCTGGAGTTGTTTTTCAGTCGCTTCCATCCGGCGGTTCAGCTGCTGGTCCAGGGTGGTAATCTGCTGACTGAACTGTTCCGGCTCAAACCGGTTTGTCTGCAGCGTTGTGAATTCAGTCTCAACAGATTTGAACCTGGATTGCAGATTTTGAAGCTCCCGCCGGATCTGGTCAACACCCCCGACCGCCCGGCGATTTTCTTCTATGGCGGCGCTGAGGGTGTCCATCCGTTTTTTTATCCCGGAGGCATCTTGCTCGATATTGGATTCGATTTTGTCGAAGCGGCCAATCAGCGCAGATAAGCTCGTTTCCACGCTGGTTATGGTACTGGTGGCCGATTGTTTCGTTGCGGCCAAAACCTTTTCAGCAGACGAAATGGCAGATCCATTCTTTTCCGACTGTTTGGCCAGGGCTGCTACCTGTGCGCCAAGCGTTTTGATCTGTTTTGTGGTTTCCGCGTTTTGTTCGGCCAAATTACCGGAAAGACCGGTCAGCCGCGCATCGACTTCCTTGTTTAATCCCTTGATTTCATGGGTGCCGGTCGATTCCATCCGGTTGATACGATTGCTCAGCTGGTAATAGCCGAAAAAGAGCAGCGCTCCCAGTAGGCAAAAAGCAAATAGTGCTACAAAGACCGGTTTTGAGGCTGAAGAAGGGATCACTATCGGTTCGGGGTCTTCTTCCCGGGGGATAATGGTTTCTTCTTCACGCGCCTCATCGCCGAATATTTTAAATCCTTTGTCGTGGTGTTCTTCCATTACGCTTTTTATTCCCATTCAATGGTGCTTGGCGGTTTGGAACTGATGTCGTAAACTACCCGGTTGACGCCGTTGACCTCGTTGATGATCCGGTTGGAAATCCGGCCGAGCAGTTTGTGGGGCAGCTTCGCCCAGTCTGCGGTCATGGCGTCTTTGCTGGTGACGGCGCGCAGGGCGATGATGTTTTCATACGTTCGTTTATCGCCCATGACCCCGACGCTTTTTATCGGCAGCAATACCGCAAATGATTGCCAGACTTTCTTGTAATAACCGGCCGCCCGGATCTCCTCAATGAGAATGGCGTCTACCTTGCGCAGCACGGAAAGGCGCTTTTTCGTAATTTCCCCGATGACCCGGATGGCCAGGCCCGGGCCTGGAAACGGTTGCCGCCAGACCAGGTCTTCGGGCAATCCGATGGCCAGGCCGAGTTTGCGCACCTCGTCCTTGAACAGGAATTTCAAGGGCTCGATCAGTTTTAATTTCATCTTCTTGGGCAGCCCCCCGACATTGTGGTGCGACTTGATGATCGAAGTGGGACCGCCGAACGCGGATTGGGATTCGATGATATCCGGGTACAGGGTTCCCTGGGCCAGAAAATCGGCATCCGTGATTGTTTTGGCTTCTGCTTCGAACACGTCCATGAAGACTTTGCCGATAATCTTGCGCTTTTTCTCCGGATCGATTACCCCGGCAAGCGGATTCAGGAATTGATCGGTGGCGTTGACATACCGGATGTTCATTTTCAGGTGCTGCTTGAACAGTTTCTTCATGCGGGCGCCTTCATTCAAGCGCAGCAGACCGTTGTCCACGAAAATACAGGTCAATTGTTTGCCGATTGCCTTGTGGATCAGAAGGGCGGTCACCGAGGAGTCGACTCCGCCGCTTAAGCCCAGGATAACGCTCTTGTTGCCGACCGTTTCCCGGATTTCAGCGATCACTTCTTTTGCAAACGCTTTCATGGTCCAGTTTGGTTTGCAGCCGCAGATGTCGAACAGGAAGTTTTTCAGAATCTGTTTGCCCTTGGGGGTATGTTCGACTTCCGGATGAAACTGGAGGCCGTAGAACCGCCGTTTCGGATCGGCCACAGCGGCATAGGGCGTGTTGTCCGTTGCGGCCCGGGGGGAAAATCCGTCGGGCAGGGCGGTGATCGAATCACCATGGCTCATCCAGCACGGCGTGGTTCCAGGCACCTCGTTGAACAGTTCACCTGGTTGTTCCACTTTTAGCTGGGCATAGCCGTATTCGCGTTTTTCCGCTTTCGCGACACCGCCGCCCAGGGCATGGACCATGAACTGCATGCCGTAGCAGATCCCCAGAACCGGTACACCTAAAGAAAAGATCTCCTCTGTTGTCCGGGGGCTGTTTTTCTCATAAATGCTCGATGGACCCCCGGAAAGGATGATCCCTTGAGGATTTAAGGTTTTGAGCCGTTCAATATCGATATCCGGGGGTTCGATCTGGCAGTAGACTTTATAATCCCTGACCCGGCGTGCGATTAGCTGGTTGTATTGTGAACCGAAATCTATAACGACGATCATGTTTCCTCAGCAGATTGGGTATTTTCGGTGCCTGATTCACGGCGAATGCCGTGCAAATCGATTGCTTAAACAGAATGAATATGTTAAAGCAGGCCGGAAAAGTCAACGCTAATTTTGCGGCAGGATGGTGGTATGATTACCCAGATCTATGAAATCCAGACGCCTCAAGAGGCCGAGGAGATGATTGCGCTTGGCGTCGACCATATCGGCACCGTGGTGACCAATGCAGACTTCTGGCGGCAGGAAACAATCCATGAGACGCTCCGGACGGTCAACCGGTCCGGTGCAAAAAGCAGTCTGATCCTGTTGTTCGATGATGTGGAACGCATATCGTCGGCACTCGATTATTACCGCCCAGACATTATACATTTCTGTCAGTCGGTCATAGACGATCCTGCCGGGTGGGAGGCCGCCTGCGGGAAGATGATCAGCCTCCAGGCGACCGTGAAGGAACGGTTTCCGCAGATTGCCGTCATTCGCTCGATTCCGATTCCGCCTGCCGGGTGCCGGATGCCGGTTCCCATGATGACCTTTGCCCGGTATTTCGAACCGATGTCCGATTTTTTTCTTACCGATACCTACCTCATGGGAAACGACGGCATGGGGGATGCCAATCAGCCGGTAAACGGCTATATCGGCATCACGGGAATAACCTGTGACTGGCAGATGGCCACTCAACTCGTCGAGGAGTCTCAAATTCCCGTCATCCTGGCCGGCGGGCTTTCACCGGATAATGTCTACGACGGCATTGCCGTTGTCCGTCCTGCCGGGGTCGACAGCTGCACCCGGACGAATGCCTGCGATGATCGGGGAGATTCGATCCGGTTCAGAAAAGATCCGGAGAAAGTGAGCCGGTTTATCTCGGAAACCAGACGGGCGCTGGCCCGATTGAAATAGATGGGATCGCGATTATTTTAGGAGTTTCGAATGCTTGTTTCCATCAGATTCACTTCCGAAGGATTCGAAGCGCAGCCCACTTGGTTTAAATAGATTTACATAAATTACAAAAATTTGATTTCAGTATAGAGGAGAATGATTCATGTACGAGAGCAGCGATTTGAGAAAAGGTTTGAAAATCCAGATCGATGGGGATCCTTACGAAGTGACGTATTTCCAGTTCGTCAAACCCGGCAAGGGTCAGGCGCTTTACAAGTGCAAGCTTAAAAATATGATCAGCGGTTCCCAGTTTGAAAAAACTTTCCGTTCCGGCGACAAGATGGAAGAAGCCAACCTCGAAGAACAGCAGATGGAATACCTCTATAATGACGGAGAACATTTTTTCTTCATGAACACGTCGACTTACGAGCAGGAAGAAATGGCTGCGGAGCAGGTCGGCGATGCGGTCAAATTCCTGAAGGAAAATACGGTTTGTGACGTGCTCCTGTTCCAGGAACGGGCAATCGGTCTGTCATTGCCCAATTTTATCGAGTTGCGGGTGGTCAAGTCCGACCCATGGGCCAAGGGGGATACGGCATCGGGCAGCTCCAAACCGGCCGAGCTCGAGACCGCCCTTGTCGTTCAGGTGCCCCCCTTCATCGAAGAGGGCGAAAAAGTCAGAATTGATACACGCACCGGCCAATACGTCGAGCGGGTAAAAGAGTGATGGTTACCTGAAAGTTCGATCCGTACCGCTGTAACGGTTTTAATCCGGTTTATGAAAATTTCGGGCATTAGTTGCCATTTGTAGAATTTACTTGACAGTCTAAAACCCCTTTTGATAATGAATGAACGTTCATTCAGTGAATGAGTATTCATTCAATCGAATTTACTGTCAAAGGGGCAGCTTATCAAACAGCAGGCGAAAAACGACCGGCCAAATGCCAAGTACCACCGGATCCTGAACGCGGCGATCAAGGTGTTTGCCGAGCAGGGTTTTCATCACGCGACCATTTCCCAGGTCGCCAAGGAAGCCGGTGTTGCCGACGGCACCATCTACCTCTATTTCAAAAACAAAGCGGACATCCTGTCCCACTTTTTCAGTTACAAAACGCGACTCGTCTTTGATCGGTTCCGGGGAGCAGTCGATGAGGCGGAAAATGCCGAAGACAAGCTGCGGAACCTGATCCGGCGCCATTTACTGGAATTTCAGCGCGACCGGAACATGGCCGTGGTCTTTCAGCGCGAAGCGCTGCTGGCCCGGTATGTCAATGAAGAATACGTCAAAGAAATCACAAAGATGTATTTGGATATCCTTGAAGAAATTATCCGGTTGGGCCAGGCAGAGGGAACGATCCGGACGGGCATGCCGAGCGGTCTGGTCAAGCGCTATATCCTGGGTGCCGTCAATGAAGTAATCAATACCTGGGTGGTGACAGGTGGAAAGCATGATCTGGTTGAAATGGCCGATCCGTTGGTCGCGCTTTATTTCGAAGGCATCGGCTCCAGATAAGCCACTAAATTGTTAATTAAGTTTGCAGCTCACATTTACAATCTTTTCGAAAATGACAAAGGAGAGAGGACTCATGGCACAGCAGATTTCGGACCGGCGGGATATCGATTTCGTCCTGCATGAACAGTTAAAGGCGGGCGATTTTGCCGAACACGAAAAATACGCCGAATTCAACAAGAAAACGATTGACCTGATTGTCAACGAAGCGCGGAACCTGGCAGTCAAAGAAATCCTGCCGACCCGCAAGGAAGGCGATGAGATCGGATGCATATTCGAAAACGGCAAGGTGATCACTCCCGAGTGTTTCAAGCGTCCCTATGAGCTGATTAAAGAGGGCGAATGGGTTGCCACCACGGAAGATCCCGAATGGGGCGGTCAGGGAATGCTGCGCACGGCGGCCATGGCGGCTGCCGAATATTTCAATGGCGCAAACTACGCGTTCATGATGTATCCCGGCCTGACCCACGGCGCCGGCAAGCTGGTGGAATCGTTCGGCACCGATCGTCAGAAGAAACTCTTCCTGAAAAAGATGTATACCGGCGAATGGACCGGCACCATGCTGCTGACTGAACCGGGCGCGGGCTCTGATGTCGGTGCACTGGAATCGGTGGCTGTTCCGGTGGGAGACGGCACTTATAAGATTTCCGGCCAGAAGATTTTTATCTCCAGCGGCGAGCATGATATGGCCGACAACATCATCCACCCGGTCCTGGCCCGGATTGAAGGCGCTCCGGCGGGTACGAAGGGGATTTCCCTATTTTTGGTTCCCAAGTACCGGGTCAACGAAGACGGCAAAATCGGCGAATTCAATGACATCCGCTGCGTCGGAATCGAAGAAAAGATGGGAATCCACGGCAACGCCACATGCACGATGTCCATGGGCGAAAAAGGCGAGTGCATCGGTGAGCTGCTGGGCGAGGCGAACAAGGGTATGCGGGCGATGTTCCTCATGATGAACGAAGCGCGCCTGCTCGTCGGCATGCAGGGGTTTGCCTGCGCCACCTCCTCTTACATCAATGCGGTCAACTATGCCAAAGAGCGGGTGCAGGGACGCAATCTTCTCCAGATGTTTGAAAAAGATGCGCCGGCCGTGCCGATCATCAACCATCCCGATGTACGCCGGATGCTGATGACCATGAAAACCTATGTGGAAGGCATGCGCAGCCTGTTGTACTACGTGGCTTACTGCGATGACAAGGTGGATACGGTCGACAGCGAAGAAGAAAAGGAAAAATACCACGGCCTGATCGACCTGCTGATTCCGATTGCCAAGGGGTACGTGACAGATCGGGCCTTTGACGTCTGCAACCTGGGCATGCAGGTTTACGGCGGCTACGGGTTCATCAAGGAATACCCGCAGGAACAGCTCATGCGCGACTGCCGGATTACCATGATCTATGAAGGGACCAACGGCATCCAGTCGATGGACCTCCTGGGCCGCAAGCTCGGCATGAAAAAAGGCAAACTGGTCATGGACCTGATGGGTGAAGTCATGGCCACCGTCAATGCCGCCAAGGCAGACGACAGATTGAAGGGCTTTGCCGAAAGCGTTGAGCAGGCCTTGAACAAACTGGGTGAAGTCGCCATGCACATGGGCAAAACCGCCATGTCGGAAAAAATACTGAACGCCTTTGCTTCATCCTATCCGTTCATGGAAGTCTGCGGTGATGTAGTGATGGCCTGGATGCTCCTGTGGCGGGCCTCAGTGGCCGCAACGGCACTGGAAAACGCCAAGAAAAAAGATATTGCCTTCTATGAAGGTCAACTCAAGAGCGTCCAGTTTTTCTGCAATTCGATTCTGCCGACCACACTGGGCAAGATGAATGCGATCATGAATACTGACGGCGCCGCTATTGAAATAGACGAAGCCTCGTTTAACAGCTAATCGATTGCCGTCAATGAAATCATTTGACTGCATCAGAAATTGAGATTCGACAGGGGGCTTCGATTTCATTCGGGCCCCCTGTTTTTTTTAGATTCGTCCGGTTCGGCACCGTTACAGACACGGTACTCCTTATAACGGTGCCGGCTATCTTTACCCTTACAGGCATTGCAATTGCGATAACGGTGCCGGCTATCTTTACCCTTACAGGCATTGCAATTGCGATAACGGTGCCGGCTATCTTTACCCTTACAGGCATTGCAATTGCGCTTTAGTGGGGAGGGAAATTTTTCTTGACTCGATAGTCTTTATTAACTATGAGTGAACCCTTATTCATAATTTAAAGAAATGGTTAGACGTGCATTGTCCGGTTATCAAGTAAATGCTCGAAAATAAAGAGGAAAGGAGTTTTTAGAAACACCATGGAACACATATTGATTCCTCCTGCGTCCTATAACCTGTTCGGCATCCCGACGGTCATTTTTTCCGTTCTGATTCCGATCGCTGCCGTGGCGTTGTTTACCTATATTATCGCCACGCGCCTGGCCCCGATGGTCAAGTCGAACCCGGATTTTCGGTTCGACCGGGTTCCGGAGCGCCTTAACAACATTCTGAAAATCTGGCTGGCCCAGTGGAAACAGCCCCGGTACATGATGGGCGGCGTGCTGCATATTATCATTTTTTTCGGCTTCCTGATCCTTTCGATCCGGTCGCTTGAGTTGGTAGTAAAAGGCATTGACTCCAGTTTCATCTTTCCGGGATTAAACAGCTGGGTCGGTGATATCTATTACTTCATGAAAGATTATGCGGCCACCGCCGTATTTTTTGCCGCCGCCATCGCGTTCGTCCGCCGGGGTGTTTTTCGCCCGGACCGGTATGCCTACCCTAAACGTTTCTATCACGAAGACCACACATGGGAAGCCCTTATGGTGCTCGGTTTTATCGGCACCCTGATGGTTTCGGAAAGCCTGTTTGAAGCCGCTGAAGTCGCCGCCCAGATTCAGGCCGGGGTCGAACCCACGTTTCTTGCACCGGCCACCCTGGTCTGGTTTTTTAAAAACCTGCTTGTCGATGCGAGTCACGAGACGCTGCAACGGGTTCACATCCTCTCGTATTACGTGCACGACCTCGTCTTTTTCACCTTCCTGTGCTTTTTGCCGATGGGCAAGCACTTCCATGTCATCACCTCTTTGTTCAACGTCTTTTTCATGCGCCTGGAACGGGGAATTATCCGGCCGGTACGCTACGGTGTGGGAGACGACCAGCTCGATGATATCGAGTCTTTCGGAGTCAAAAAATACGAGGATTTCACCTGGAAAGACATTCTTGATTTCTACTCTTGTGCCGACTGCGGCAGGTGCTCCGATCAATGCCCGGCCCGGACTGTCGGCCGCCCCCTTTCCCCGCGGTTCATTTCGCTCAAAGGGCGGGATTATGCCTTTGAGCACTACCCGCTGAAAGGTGATTTTGTCAAAACCGATGAAAACCTGATCGGCACCGTCTACTCAGAGGATGAAATCTGGTCGTGCACCACCTGCGGCGCCTGTGAGCAGGAATGTCCCATCGGGATTGAATACATCAACAAGATCGTGGATCTTCGGAGAGGAATGGTTGACGAGGGGAACGTGCCCCAGTCACTCCAGAAACCGTTGGCATCCCTTGAAAAACGCGGCAATCCGTACGGCAAACTCGAAAAGAAGCGTTCCGAGTGGGTCAATGCGATTGCCGATGACGTCGAGGTCAAGGTGTTGGAGAAAAAGGGTGAAACCGCCGACACCCTGTATTTTGTCGACAGTGTGAGTTCATACGATGAACGGATGCAGCTGGTGGCCCAGGCCACGGCCCTGATCCTGAAAAAGGCCGGAGTCGATTTCGGCATCCTCGGCAAGAACGAAAAAGACAGTGCCAACGAGGTCAGACGGTTCGGCGAGGAAATGCTGTTCCAGAATTTGAAAAACCAGAACATCGACGCTATCTTGAATTCCGGGGCCAAATCGATCGTCACCGCCGACCCGCATGCCTACAACGTCATCAAAAACGAATATACCAACGCGGAACTGCCGCCGATCGAGCACATCTCGCAATTCCTGGATCGTTACATCAAGAACGGCAAAATCAAGCTCAACGGCGTGACCGAGGAAGAAAAGGGTAAAATCTACACCTACCATGACCCGTGTTATCTCGGTCGCCACAACGGTGTCTATGATGCGCCCCGTTCCGTCATCGATGCCATTGCCGGAATTCGCCGGGTCGACATGCTCAAAAGCCGTGATCGCTCGTTCTGCTGCAGCGGCGGCGGTCTGATGCTCTTTTACGAACCGGAAGAAGATGTCCGGATGGGTGTGCACCGCGCCAGAATGGCTCAGAAAGCCGGCGCAAACGTGATCGTCACGGCATGTCCGTTCTGTCTGACCAATATTGAAGACGGCATCAAGGTGGCCGGACTCGAGGGCAAAATGGAAGCCATCGATCTGTGCGAACTCATTGCCCAGCATATTCAGTAAGGGAGACCTGCAGCCGGTTTTCGGTTTTTACAGGGATTCTCCAGACGGTTTTTCAGTTAAAGCATAAAACCAACTTCAACAACAGTTTGAGTGGGAGGAGCAGATGGAAATTTTGGTATGTGTCAAACGGGTTCCCGACACTTCGGAGAACGAGATCGAGATCAACAGCGAAGGCAATGACATTGAACGCGATGATCTGGTTTACTCGGTCAACGAATGGGACAACTATGCGGTAGAAGAAGCCATCCAGATCGTCGACAAGGTTGGCGGTTCCGTGACGGTGGTCACCATCGGCGACGATGAATCTGAAGAAGTGCTGCGCCGTGAAATGGCGATGGGTGCGGAAAACGGCATCCTGCTTTCCGACGATGCATTCGAGGGAAGCGACGGCAAAGGTGTGGCGACCATCCTGAAAGGGGCCGTGGAGAAAGGCAAGTATGACCTGATTCTGACCGGCGCCCAGGCAGATGCCGGCTTTGCCCAGATCGGCGGCATGCTTGCGGCAATGCTCGACTACCCGTATGCCTCTCTGGTCAATATGGTCGAAGTCGGTGACGGCAAGCTCAAAGTCGGACGGGAAATCGAAGGCGGCAACCAGGAAGTCAATGAAATTGAACTCCCTTGCGTTCTTTCCATCCAGACCGGTATAAATGAGCCGCGTTACGTCGGCATCCGCGGTATCCGGAAGGTCGCTTCCGTCGAGATCCCGACGTATGGGGCTTCGGATCTGGGAATCGATGCGAATTCCGTTGGTGAAAGCGGTGCGAAAGTCAAGCGCCTCGATTACTTCGTGCCGGAAATGGGAGAAGGGGCTGAAATGCTTGAAGGCAGCACCGAAGAGATCATCGGTAAAATCATTGAACTCTTGAAATCCAAAGGAGGGCTTAAGTAATGGCCGGACAGGTATTTGCATATATTCTGCATCATGATGGGGCTTTAGACGATACCGCGCTGGAATTGCTGGCAGCTGCGAAGAAAATCACGGACGGGCCTGTAACGGCAATCGTGGCTGGCAGCGGTGTCGATGGCGTATGCGGCGAAGTGGCCAAATCCTATGATGCTGTATGGAAAATCGACAACGCCGCAATCTCTTATCCCAATGCGGAAATTATCCGCAAGGCGCTGATCAATGTACTTCCCGCCGACTGCATTCTGCTGATGGCACATGAGCATTTCGGCATGGACATGGGCCCGGGTCTTTCGATCAAACTTGATTCGGCATTCCTGCCCGATGTCGTTGAAATCGAAGCCGTGGAAGGCGATGCCCTGAAGGTGATCCGTCAGGAGTTTTCCGGTCAGGTCAGTGCGCATATGAGCGCCGACATTTCCAAGGGGGCCGTGATCAATGTGCGTCCCGGCGTCTTTAAACCTGTGGATGCAGCGGCAAGTGGTGAAGTCGTCGACAAATCCGGCGAAGTGGGCGACCTTTCGGCAAAACGCAAGTTCATCGAGATTGTGGAAGCCGAAATGGGTGACGTCGATATCACGACGGCGGCGAAGACCATCCCGATCACGGTTTCGTCGAGCAATGCCGAGCTCAGTCGGCTGGCGAATTTCGCCTTCGAGGCCCACGG